>NZ_JAUBOS010000021.1:0-68797 GCF_036700365.1 Microcoleus sp. w2-18bC1 | reverse complement strand
GCCAACAATGCCAACTCCAGCCTCGGGCCCAACAGCAGCCAGTTAGTGACAGGATTGGGAGGAAGCGACCCCGACGGGTCGATCGCCTCTTACACGATCAACACCCTGCCCTCACCAGACCAAGCAGTCCTGTTTTTAGGAGATCCAGCCAACGGCGGTGTACCAGTGACACCAGGTCAAGTCCTGACTCCAGAACAGTTGCAGCAACTATTTTTCCAAACGACGGGCAACTTTACAGGAGCCAATTTCACCTACAGCGCCACAGACAACAGCGGCGCATCCAGTCCCGCTGTCGCTACTGTGGCGGCTATCTTGCGGCCTGTTTCGCCAATTCCCACACCAACTCCAACTCCAACTGACAACCAGCCGCCATTAGCCAACAATGCCAACTCCCGCCTCGGACCCAACAGCAGCAGGTTAGTCACGGGATTGGGAGGAAGCGACCCCGACCCCGATGGGTCGATCGTCTCTTACACCATCAACACCCTGCCCTCACCAGACCAAGCCGTCCTGTTTTTAGGAGATCCAGCCAACGGCGGTGTACCAGTGACACAAGGTCAAGTCCTGACTCCTCAACAGTTGCAGCAACTATTTTTCCAAACGACGGGCAACTTTACAGGAGCCAATTTCACCTACACCGCTACAGACAACAGCGGTGCTATCAGTCCAGTCGCTACCGCTAGTGTGGCTGGACTGATAGGGCCCACACCAACTCCAACTCCAACGAACAACCAACCGCCAGTTGCCAACAATGCCAACTCCAGCCTCGGACCCAACAGCAGCAGGTTAGTTACAGGATTGGGAGGAAGCGACCCCGACCCCGACGGGTCGATCGCCTCTTACACCATCAACACCCTGCCGCCAGCGGCCCAAGGAGTCCTGTTTTTAGGAGATCCAGCCAACGGCGGCGTACCCGTGACACCAGGTCAAATCCTGACACCGGAACAGCTAGGACAACTATTTTTCCAATCCACAGGTAGCTTTACCGGAGCAACTTTCAGCTACAGCGCCACAGATAGCAACGGCGCTACCAGTTCCCTGGCTACCGCAACTCTCGGTGCCACAGGAGCAACTCCCACACCAAATCCCCTAAACTTACCGCCAGTAACCAACAATGCTAATTTCACGGTAGAGCCCAACAGCAGCGCGCGGGTGCCGGGATTGGGAGGAAGTGACCCCGATGGGTCGATCGCCTCTTACACCATCAACACCCTACCGCCAGCGGCCCAAGGAATCCTGTTTTTAGGAGATCCAGCCAACGGCGGAGTAGCCGTGACACCAGGTCAAGTTTTGACACCGGAACAAATAGGACAACTATTTTTCCAATCCACCGGCGACTTTACCGGTGCCAATTTCAGCTACAGCGCCACAGATAACAGCGGCGCTACCAGCCCCGCCACTGCTACAGTTGCCGCTATCTCCCCGACTTCCAACCAACCGCCATCGATTAACAATGTTAACTTCACGGTTCCGACTAACGGCATCGTGCAGGTGTTGGGATTGGGAGGAAGTGACCCCGATGGGTCGATCGTCTCTTACACCATCACCAGAGTCCCCCCAGCCAACCAAGGAGTCCTGTTCCTATCAGATTCAGTCAACGGCGACATACCCGTGACAGTCGGTCAAGTTTTGACTCCGGCACAAATAGGACAACTATTTTTCGTAGCCACAGTTGACTTTAACGGAGCAACTTTCAGCTACACCGCCACCGACAACCTCGGCAAAGTCAGCCCCGCTAGCGCTACTGTTGCTGCTATCTTGAGGCCAGTTGGAACAGTTCCCCCACTCATACCTACACCCACACCCACGCCGGCATCGCCGATCATCTCAAATCCGATCGCCGAAACAGATACCAACTGTCAATGTTCGCCCATTATTGAAAAACCGGGAATTAACTTTGCGCCTCCGCAGCAACCACCCGCAGTTGGCTTTGTCCGGCCTATTTCACAATTTTCAGAGGGACAAACCACCAAAGGAACCGACGGCGATGACTTGATCGTAGACACCAAAGGCAACCAAAAAATCTTCGGTTTTGAAGGCAACGATCTGCTTTTAGGTGAAGACGGCGCGGACGAAATTTACGGCAACGAAGACAATGACACGATTTTTGGGGGCATTGACACCGATATTGTTTACGGAGACGAGGGCAACGATATCGTATTTGCAGGCAAACAGAACGACTGGATTGCCGGCGACTTAGGCTCTGACAGCCTGTTTGGAGATCTAGGTGCCGATACGATTTTGGGAGACAACGGCAACGATAACTCCAGCAGTGCTCAGAACAATGGCGATTTGATCTTCGGAGGCAACGGTGCAGACCTGATTAACGGCAACGAGGGCGACGATACCATCCATACCGGCAAAGGTGACGATATTGCCCTTGGAGGTAAAGAAAATGACTTAATTTGGGGCGAACTCGGCTCCGATACGTTGTTTGGTGGCATCGGCTCCGACAGCTTGTTTGGGGGCATCCGCGACCAAAGGGCTAGCGACTCCCAGGGACGCGACTTGCTGTACGGAGGCTTCGGTAACGACTTCCTCAACGGCCAACAAGGCAACGATACGCTGGTTGCAGGGAAAGATAACGATCGCGCTTACGGAGGTAAAGGCAATGACATCATCTACGGTCAATTAGGGTCCGATACCCTCTACGGCGGCCAAGGAGCCGATACTCTGCTCGGCGACAGTGGCAGTTCCCAGTCAATCGGGGATATCGGGGAACAAGACTTAATCTTTGCCGACGGTGGCAACGATATCATTGGCGGCGGTCACGGTAATGATACCGTGCAAGCAGGTAAAGGCAATGATTGTGTTTGGGGTGGCAAAGATCATGACCTGATTTGGGGCGAACTTGGCTCTGATACCCTTGTGGGCGACAGCGGCGACGACACCATGTACGGCGGTGCTCGAAGTCGAGTTCAAGATGTTGGCGGCCAGGACTTGCTCTTTGGTGGCATCGGTGCTGATGTGCTGTTCGGCGATGAGGGTGACGATACTATCAGTGGCGGTGAAGACAACGACTTGATTTACGGCGGCAAAGCTAACGACCTCATACACGGAGATCGGGGTGACGACTTGATTTACGGCGGTGACGGCAGCGATGAGATCTGCGGTGACGAGGGCAACGATACCATCTATGGCGATCGTGCTGATAACCGGGGTGTCTCGGTGGCCGCCAACGACCAGCAAGACTGCATCAACGGCGGTGAGGGCGATGACTTGCTTTACGGCAACGAAGGCCAAGATACTATCAACGGAGATGCTGGCAGCGATACCTTGATTGGTGGTAAAGATAACGACCTTCTCAATGGGGGCGCTGGAGATGACTGGCTGTTTGGCGACTTGGGCGAAGATACTTTAATTGGAGGTATTGGGAGCGATCGATATGTGTTGAATGGTGAGGGCGGCACTGATACTGTCATTAACTTCGAGGTAGGCGTCGATAAGTTTGTTTTGACCGACGGGCTGAGTTTCCAGCAGTTGCAATTTAGCACCACTCCGAACGGTACGTTGCTGCGAGTAGCTGGAACCGATCGGGTTTTAGCAAATCTGGTTGGGGTTAACGGGCCGATCGGCTCCTCGGATTTCCTACCAAATCTCTCTGAACTCTAGAATTGGCGGCGAAAGTCTCCTGTTCTGGCGAACAAAACGCCACAGCAGATCAGAACTGCTGTGGCGTTCCTCACCCTACTCAATCCGGGTTAGAAACTTTGTTGCACTCAGCCCTTGACATCGCTCTTACAGTTGCCTTTTGTCCCTCTCTAAAATGCTAAAAAATAAAGGTGTATTCAAGCCGGATTTGGTATAATCATTTTTTTTAGCAGCGGGATTATTCATGAATCGATTATCTTGATCGGCTTGAATTAGCGTCAATTCCTTGTCATCTACGGTTAAGGAATTATGTTTTTTCAACCGCAGATACAGGCCGATAAACACAGATTAACGCAGATTAATTAGATTAATTTTTGTTGCACATTCCGTGATTATTGACTGGTTTTTACGCCGGATGAGGATACCGAATTTGATATAATATCATGTCCGGTCGATTACGCCTAATACGGTAGGGGCGGGTTCACGAAAAATATCTGCCAATAATTGAAATCTCAAAAACCCGCCCTTTTAATCGCTCGATCGGACTAATTTTATTGTGTTGCGCGATCGGGATTAAGAGCAAACTAAAATTTATCACTAATTCCCCATTCCCATTCCATTGATCCACAATTCGGAAGTACAAGATACACGGATAGCTATTTTTTCCTTTTTCTTGGCGAAGCCCCAATTCCCCATGATCAATTCAAATACTTAGCTTAGGATAGCGAAATCTGCTTGCGTAAAAACAGGCGGCGCGGCTGGCCGAACAGCCAACCAGTCCAATTCCAATCCACCTGTTGCAAGCGATAGCCGGCCTGATAGTACAACTGTCGCGCCGGGTGATTATTTTCCAGAACGTGGAGGTAAATCTCCGAAAATCCCCATTCTTTGGCGGTCTCCTCGCAGTTGCTGAGCAATTGTTGAGCAACTCCCTGCCGCCGGTAATCCGGGTGAACGGCTAAATTCGACAAATAAGGATAGTCAGAACTAGGGATTTGCCAAGGAAAGCGAGAACGCAAAGCCATTTCTACTGTTCCTGCCATACGCTGAGTTCGGTGCGATCGATAATTCTGTGTTCCCTCCTCGCGCGAGACTAGCTCAGCAACCAGACAAATGTAATGTTCTGCCTTAGAACGCAGTCGATTTTTTAAATCTTCGTAAATGCCCAAACGCAACACTGGATACACCCATTCTACCAACCCCTCGCGGGAGTGAAAGCTCATGGCTAAAATATCAGCTAGCTGCGTTAAGTCGTTGGGCACAGCGACCCGGATCGAAAAACCAGAAAGTCCGGGAGTTTGTTGTTGGTGAGATGGTGAGGAAAAAAATGAAGGATTCACAATGCCAGGCCACTATATTAATTTTTTTACGCGGGTTTCTAAGCTACCCTCTTAGAAAATTCACTAATGTTATACTGATCTTATAACCTAACTTATAGGCATAGTTTATGAGCCCGATTAAATTATATTTTTTGGTGCTTGACTTTAAGTACAATTTGAGGTAAACAGAAAATTTTTATCATTTAATATTCTAGTTATGAAAAAATAAAATTCATCCCCTAATACTAGATTTGTGGATAAGCTATTTTGCCTTTAAATTGAAGCTTGATCCCTGGCTTTCCGCCGGCATCAGAAGAGTTTAAGTAAACAGTAGCTTACAAATTAAATGCGCGACAGCTTAGCGGGCAAGGTATTAAAAACAATCACAAAGGTTTTAACATCAGGTTCCCGGAATCCTACCGATCTCTGCTTACGGAAATACCCGATCGAATATAATTTATCCGTCCAGCGGTAGTAGAAAAACTCCACGACTGACCATACTAACACCGCGTACGATCGCGCGTCGGATGTTCGCCGCCGCCCCCCCCGGCTTGGCACCCTAGTTTTCAGCAGTTCTGGGCTATCCATCGTCCGTCCCCCATGGAACCGGCCTTACCTGTTGAGCTAGGGGCTACTTTCCCAACTTCCAATTTAAATTTGGATGCCTGGAAACAGTCAGCAGGGGTTTTCGCCGTCGGTTCGATACTCTGCTGCGCGCGATGAGACCTTAAAAACCTCGATCGAGCTAATTGACCCTGCCCAAAAACCGATACAAGCCACCGACACTCGTCGGGGACCGATCAAAATTTTAGACCCTAGTTCAAGCTCCCCGATTCATCTGTGGAGTAAATCTAAAATCTAAAACCTAAAATCTAAAATCGACTGATCGGTTTCCACAGAGTACATCCCTAGCTAAGATTAACAGATGGATGCTCGAGCTTGCGGTGTTTCGCTGCAGTAATTGGCTTGGGCGTTGGTCTGCAGGACGCACAAAAAATGCCGAGATCGGGGAAAAAAGTGCAAGTCTAACTAAAATGGTACAGCAATTGCGTCACTCCCACAGACACCTCTGTGGTCTGTGGGCCACCCCCGAATATCAGTCAGGGGCTCGGCGCCTGATTGTGGTCGGTATCCTTGGCTGACTGTTAAAGTTGCTATTACTTGTGGGAAAAAACACAGGCGAAGATGTTGGTTGTCTATTCTATCTTGCTGCGGGCAGCTTTCACATACCAAATAAAATAGTCCCAGGAGCCAGGAGCAAACATAAATCTGGCAAATCAACTCACAATCAGGACGGTTATTCCTATGTATTCTGAGAAATCCAGACGGCAGTTAAAATAGCCAGATTTGTGTTTGCTCTCCGGCTGCATAAAGGTAAGGGGGGGAAGGAAAATTATCGGGAGACGAGTTTATGTGAATATCATTAAATAATAAAATTGGGGTGCACGACAGATAACTGTGGCTCAGAAGAATTCCGAATTGAAAACCCAGACATCAAAACTCAAGGTTGATGCTTGCCTCTCACACTCACAACAACTTCATATCGACGAATTATTGTGATACCTTTTTCCCGAAATAATGGCACTCTAGGCAAAATCCCAACCCTTATGTCATCAGTCATTCGCAATCGAAAATCGAAAATCGAAAATCGAAAATGCTATGACTTCAGCAATTTAAATCGGCGAATTCTTCATTTGATCAGACTTATTAAATCGAACAGCCCCGGGGCACAGGAGAACGGTGCATGAATTCCCAAGAAAATCCTAAGCTAAAAATTCTGATCGTCGATGACGAACCGGATAACCTCGACTTGCTTTACCGCACCTTTCATCGAGACTACAAAGTGCTCAGAGCCGAATCTGGCCCCGCTGCGCTCGAAATTTTGGCAAAAGAGGGAGAAGTTGCGGTGATTATCTCAGACCAGCGAATGCCAAAAATGAGCGGTACGGAGTTTCTCAGCCTGACGGCGGCTCAGTACCCCGACGTGATCCGAATTATTTTAACTGGCTATACGGATGTTGAAGATTTAGTTGAAGCTATTAACGCTGGCAAAGTATTTAAATACGTTACCAAGCCTTGGGATGCTCAAGAGCTAATCAATCTTGTCAGTCAAGCTGTTGAGACTCACAATCTTCTGAAAACGCGCACCAATGAACTGCGCCGTGCTTTGAGCCAAGAATCGCTGCTTTATGCCGTTACCAATACTATCCGATCGGCTCCCAATTACCAGCAAATGCTGCAAAGAATTGTGGAAACTGTCGGGCAGATGTTTGAGGTGAGTTGCTGTCTGCTGCGGCCGTTCCAAGACGGCCGGGTGGCCGATGAGTGGTTCGTTTACCAGAAGGCAGAAACTAAAGGTTTGGGGGGCGATGAGGAAGTCACGCCCGGAGATGCTTCTGCTGTCGAACTCTCCCCGGATTTGCTGCCGGATTTGGTTTGGGAAACTCTGGATGTGGAGGTGATTCAAGATGCCCAAACTGACGATCGAGTTTTAAACTGGGATAATCAGCAACGACAGCAGGCTTACGAAGCTGCGAATATTCGATCGAGCTTAATCGTACCGCTGTTTTACAAAATCGAACTGATGGCAGTCTTGGCGCTGCACCAGTTTGAGGAACCGCGCCAGTGGCAAGACCACGAGGTACAGTTGGTAATTACGGTGGCAGACCAAGCGGCTTTGGCGCTTTCTCAAGCCCGGGCTTACGAACAGGTGCGGGCGCTGGCCAAGCGCGAGGCCTTAGTCAATACTATTACTACGGCAATTCGATCGAGTCTCGATCCCCAAAATATTTTTGCAGCCATTACTCAACAACTCGGCCAAGCTTTGCAAGTTGACGGCTGCGCCCTATCTCTGTGGACTGAAGATGATGAATACGTCCAATGCGTGGGGCTATACGACACAGATAGGGATACCGTGGCTGTAGAACAGGGTTTTATTGACAATCCAGAAGTAGTTGTGAACTCTCTGGGCTACGAGACGGCTTCTGGTGATGCTGCTGAGAACACTCGCGCCTGGGTTTTTGCCCATCCTTCTTTGCCACAGTCTTTGGTGCCGATTCGAGGCAATCCGCTGTTGTTGCAAGTTATGGTATCAAAAGAGCCGGTGGCGATCGAAGATCTCGACGAACACCCTGAGTTAAATGTTACAGAACTGCAAGTTCGATCGCCAGCCCGCGCCCTGTTAGTCGTTCCCTTACTCTCAGAAGGCAAAATCATCGGCAGCATTTCCCTGCGCCAAAATCACAGCATCCGCCGCTGGAACATCTCAGACATTGACCTGGCTCAAATAGTCGCAACTCAAGCTGCTCTAGCCGTGCAGCAGTCGCGCCTCTACCAGACTACCAGACAGCAGGCAGAAAGGCTTTTGGAAGCCGATCGGCTCAAAACCGAATTTTTCCAAAATATCTCCCACGAGTTCCGCACCCCTCTAACTCTAACTATCGGCCCTCTGGAATCAGCTTGTAGACGCAAAGAAGACTTACCCTACGAACAAGCCGTAATCGCTTTGCGTAATTCCCGTCGCCTCCTGCGCTTGGTAAATCAACTGCTGGACTTGCAGCGGCTCGATGCTGGACGGATGCAGCCAAGTTTTCGCCCCTGCGATTTAGTCGGTTTCTGTTACTCTACCGCAGAGTCATTCCGCGCCTACTGCGAGAAAAAAGGACTGCACTTAATTACCCAACTGCAAGAATGTCCTTTACTTTATTTGGACTTGGAAAGATTTGATAAAGTTATTTACAACCTGCTGTCAAATGCTGTCAAATTTACCCCAGAAGGCGGAACTATCACTCTGAAAGTTGAATCTGCCGGCGCTCACTGTTTGTTGCAAGTAAAAGACACTGGTATCGGCATTCGCACCGAACAAATCCCCTATTTATTCGAGCGCTTTCGCCAAGCCGAAGGTTCAGCTAGCCGTTCCTATGAAGGCAGCGGCTTAGGTTTGGCACTTGTCAAAGAATTAGTCGAACTCCATGGCGGTCAAATTTCAGTTGAGTCAGTTTACGGCGAAGGTACTACTTTTACCGTTTGGCTGCACTTCGGTTCGACTCACTTGCCCCCGGAACAGGTACTAGAAATACCTGCAGAGTTTCACTCATCGAAAGCTGCGGTTGAACTGGCAGATGTGGAGGCGGAGTTGTCGGAAAATGAGGCTGAAAATCATAATTTAGAGGCGCTCCAAGCGATCAAATCAGAAACAGCAGTGGGAACGGTTTTGGTGGTTGACGACAATCCCGATTTGCGCTTTTATGTGTCGGCAATTCTGCGAGATGCCGGCTTTGCAGTTTTGTTGGCGCGCAACGGAGAAGAAGGATTTGCGGTAGCTAAAAAACGTCGCCCTAATTTAATTATAACTGATTTGATGATGCCTTTGATTTCGGGATTGGATTTGATTCGGATGATTCGAGAGGATGAGGAATTGCAGGGAACTCCGGCAATTTTGCTGACCGCTAAAGCCGACGAAGATACTCGAATTGAAGGAGTAGAAAGGGGTGCAGATGCTTATTTATCTAAGCCTTTTAACGATCGAGAATTGTTGGCGGAAGTGCGGAATTTGATCGCCCTCAAACAAAACGAGCGCCGAGTGCAGCAGTTGAACAGTTATTTAACTGAGTCGGTGCTGCGCCGATTTTTGCCACCGGCGATGGTGAAGGCTGCAGCGGCTGGAGATTTGGCCTTGGATTTGCGCCCAGAACCGCGATTGATTACTATTTTGTTTAGCGATATTGTCGGTTTTACTCAAATGGCAAATACGCTGCGCTCGCGCCGGGTAGCTGAGCTGTTAAATGAATATTTGGCGGCAATGACTAAGGCTATTTTTGACAGTGGCGGTACCGTGGACAAGTTTGTTGGAGATGCGGTAATGGCTTTCTTTGGGGCGCCGGAGGAACTAACCCCTAATGAGCAAGTACGCCGCGCTGTGGCTGCTGCTGGCCAAATGCTGCAAGCTCTGAAGGAGCTTAACAAGGGCTGGTTGGAGCAGGGAATTGTTGGGGAAAATGGCGTGCCTCCGGTGCGGTTTCGCTGCGGAATTCACCAGGGTACTGCGGTGGTGGGGATGTTTGGCGGTCCTGATCGATCGGATTATACTGCGATCGGGCCGAGCGTGAATATTGCCGCCCGCTTGCAAGAGGTGACGGAACCAAACACGGTGCTAATTTCGGCGGCGGTGGCAGATTATGTTGAGGAAAATCGCATTGTTAAATATAAGCCTTTGAAACTAAAGGGAATTGATGAAACGGTATTGACTTTTTTACTAAATTGTGATTAGTCATTATAAGTATTATATGTTGATATCCCATGCACTATTTCTGGAACAACCTATTCCTAAATAAGTAGATTAGCTGCCAAATATGTATGTAGCCCAAAGCGGTTGTCACTCCGTGAAAGAATCCTTAGAAGGGATATTTTATGCAAACAATCGCCCGATTGATGATAGCTTGATAGTCGCACCTACTTACTAGCCGTAAACAATGTGTTAAATTTAACTTGAATCACGCTAGTTAATGTTTAGTTGCATAAAGATTATTTTTCCCTCGTACCTACTTAAGCGCGGCTCTGCGCTCCGGTTGTGGACTCATATCAATTCCGGTTGGATCGGAATAGTCCAATCCAGTCAAAAATCAACAATTACCTATGGATGGTGCAACCGGAATTGATGTCATTCATCTGCGTTAATCTGTGTTAATTTGCCCTCATCTGCGGTCAAAAAAAAGAAAATTTATTAACCGCAGATGACAAAGGATTGACGCAGATTAACGCAGAGGTCGAGAAGAGATATATGAATAATTCCGCTCCTAACAGATTGGATATCAATTGTTTAATCTAAAATCTAAAATTTACAATCTACTCACCAAAGTTCAAGCTTCCAAAGGGCGGGTGGGGACTCAACTCTAAAATCTAAAATCTAAAATCTAAAATTGACTGACATTCCTTGCGTCCATCTATCAAAAGAGGGAAATTTTTTAACGGTTGGTCGGCGGATAACCTCTCTCTAGAGAACGGTTCAGCCGAGCGCTCTGATCGGTTAGAAATAGTAATGTCATATCTGATTGTGTATTGTATGAAACTGAATTCTTTTACGAAACGGCTTTCGACTGTCGGGCGCTTGATGGCTACAACTGTGCTTTGCGTGTCAGCGATGGCCTTCGTCTGGTCTGGTGCGTTCTTCTCCAACACCGCAGCAATGGCCTCTCCTGCTGTAAACTTGATCGCAGCAGCAGATGCGGGCGATGCGGTTCAAGAAAAAGCCAGCAAAGATGCTGGACGAGCCAAGAACTTCATCCGAGATACAGAAGATAAAGTTAAGGAAACTGCCAAGACAAATGCTGCTAAAGTCGATCGATCATCGGAGGATGGTAGTGTAGTAGAGCGCAAAGCTAAGAAAGATGCGGCCACAATTGAGAAAAGAGCATCGGAAGATTCAGCTCGGACTCAGAAAGCAGTAGATAATACCAAGAATGCTGTCGAGAGCGCTGTTGACAGCATCAAGGGTGTTTTTAGCAACTAGACAATAAATTAATTAAGTAGGTAAGCGCAAAAAAACAATAATATCTTGCAGGGGCTTGTAAGGGCGGCTTTAGGGCTTATCTACAGTAAGGGCGAGTCATCGTTGCAGAACCCGCCCTCTCCCCAAGTGATGTTTATTTGTACTTACTTACTTGAAACTGAAAGATTGATGTACATTGACCAAGACCTCTAGATGGCTCGTGTAAGCGACCCCAAGCCCTTGTTTAAAATTGTCGCAAAAAACGCAAGTCGCTAGCATAAACCCGGCGAATGTCGTCGATTTCATAAAGTACCATTGCGAACCGCTCGACCCCAAAACCTGCAGCAAACCCAGTATATTTTTCTGGGTCTAAACCGACTCCTTTAAGAACGTTAGGATCGACGGTTCCGCAGCCCAAAACTTCTAGCCATTTGCCGTTCCACTGCAAATCCACTTCGGCAGAAGGTTCGGTAAACGGAAAGTAACTCGTGCGGAAACGAATCGGCAAATCTTGCCCGAACATTTGCCGCAAAAACTCTTTAATTGTGCCTTTCAAGTCAGTAAATGTGAGACCTTCACCAATGGCTAAAAGTTCAATTTGGTGGAAGACTGCTGCGTGAGTAGCATCAACAGTATCGCGGCGGTAAACGCGGCCAGGAGAGACAATCCGAATCGGCGGTTTGTGCTGTTCCATGTAGCGAATTTGCACCGATGATGTCTGAGTCCGCAGCAAGTTGCCGCCTGGTAGGTAAAATGTATCTTGCATATCCCGCGCCGGGTGGTCTGGCGGTGTGTTCAGCGCCTCGAAGTTGTAATAATCTGTTTCCATTTCCGGGCCGTTGGCGACGGTGTATCCAAGGCCGACAAAGATATCGAGAGCGCGGTCTATGACGGCGTTTAAGGGGTGAACGCGGCCTTGGGGGCGAAAAATCCCCGGCATGGTGACATCGAGGGTTTCTGAGGCTAATTTGGCTTGGATTTGGGCGGTTTGGAGGGCGGCGCGCTTGTCTTCTAAATCGGCTTGCAGGGCTTCTTTGACTGTATTGGCGATCGCACCTACTTTGGGCCGTTGGTCTGGCGACAGTTTGCCCATCATGCCTAAAATTTGAGAGAGTTGGCCTTTTTTGCCGAGGTAGCCGACGCGCAACTGTTCGAGTTGTTCGAGGGTATTGGCAGTGGCGATCGCACTTTTGGACTCTTGACCGAGGGTTTCTAGTTGAGTTTCAATGTCGCTTAGCTGGACAGTCATTTTGATTTTAGATTTTAGATTTTAGATTTTAGATTGATGGCAGTTTTGGGCCAAGTTGAGTTTAGCGCAATTTTGGCTCGACAGCTTGTAGATTTTAGATTTTAGATTTTAGATTGATGGCAGTTTTGGGCCAAGTTGAGTTTAGCGCAATTTTGGCTCGACAGCTTGTAGATTTTAGATTTTAGATTTTAGATTTTCGGCAGTTACGGATAATTTGTAATAGGTAATTGGATGTTAGAGCGATCGCCCTAGTTGAATTTAGTTTAAGATTGCTATAAGGCCTATAAAAATTTCAATGAAACTTTTAATTAGCAACGACGACGGCATCTTTGCACAAGGCATCCGCAGCCTCGCCAACGCTCTCGCCGCCGCTGGCCACGATGTGAGTGTAGTTTGTCCCGACAGAGAGCGCTCCGCTACCGGCCACGGCCTTACTCTGCACCAACCCATCCGCGCCGAAATTGTCGAATCTATTTTTGATCCCGCAGTTCAAGCTTGGGCCTGTTCGGGTACTCCCGCCGACTGCGTGAAACTTGCTTTGTGGGCTTTACTTGACAAACCGCCGGATTTTGTTCTTTCCGGTATCAACCACGGGCCCAATTTAGGCACGGATATCATCTGTTCGGGTACGGTTTCGGCCGCAATGGAAGGAATTATGGAAGGGATTCCCAGCATTGCTTTCAGCCTCGCCAGCTTTACTTCGCAGGAATTTGGGCCGGCGGTGGATTTCGCTGTCAGCTTGCTGGCACAGTTGGAAAAACAGCCAATGGCGAAACCGATGCTGTTGAATGTCAACATACCAGCAGTCACACAAGCAGAAATTACCGGAGTTGCGATCGCCCGTCAAGGCATTCGCCGCTATTTCGACATATTTCAAAAGCGCACCGATCCGCGCGGCAAAACTTATTATTGGCTAGCTGGGGAATTGTTAGAAGATGTAGAAGAAATCGCCGATTCGGCGGTGCCGCATGATATTCCTACAGACGTACAAGCTATTCGCGACAACAGAATAACCGTAACTCCTTTGCAATATAATCTCACCTGTGCTCCAGACTTGCACTCGTTGCGGGATTGGCAAGTTGAAGGTTTTCCCAAGCAGTGAGCTCCGATCGACCCGATCGGAGCGGTAAACTAGGAATTAAGGAAAAGTGCCTCTCAAGGTCTATACCTTTGGCGTTAACACAGGCTCCCAATTACTTGTTAGTTTTTTTTACTCAAGAAAAACAGTTATGAACGCTCCTACCTATAACACTCATTCTGTCACTTGCCCGATCTGCAACCGTTCTAGCGTCGTAGGCCCAGTCGGGATGGTCAGTGGACTATTCACTTGTCCCCACTGTCATTCTCATATGGTAATTAGCTGGAGCGGTCATTTTGTGCGCGATCCTTTTAGTCTCAAACAACTGACGGTGGGAAAGATGCTCAGGCGCGAGAGCAGACCGTTAGCTCGCCTTCAGCGGGACTTTGGGCTGGGCAAGCCTTTGCCGCTGATTGCAATTTTGGGCAGTGTGGTCTTTTTCGGGTGTGCGCTCGCCGCTACGGAACAATCGCTACTCCGACAGAATTCACTGCAAGGATTTTTAGAGTGGGTGAGCGGAACTGGTAATTCCCAAGATGTCTCACGTTAACATTTCTTAAAAAAGATTGTGACAGATACTGCGTGCAAATATCTATTCCTTTAGGTATAAATCACACTATTTTAGCAATTGCATCCATCTTGATCTGCGGGTAAGCACTTAGACGCCGTGCCCTTCTTCCTGTGTCCAAAAACGTCAAAACCCCAGTCCGGCAGGGGTTTTGACCCCGGCCTCAAAGCTCAAGTCTGGTGGGCTTAAGTCTCATATCAATTCCGGTTGCACCGGAATTATTGTTGACTGTTGACTGTTGACTGTTGACGGGCGGGTCGAAAAACTGAATGGTTGAGTGTTAACTGTTGACTCGATTTTATTATTCCGATGCAACCGGAAACGATATCACGAGGGTGTTTCGGGTTAAGTTGGGACAGATTACGTCGCTCAATTTAGAAACTCAGCAATTTTTCTAACTGCTGTTTCCAAGATTGCTGGCGACTCGACTAAGGCAAATCGCACGTAGCCTTCTCCTGATTGCCCGAAACCGGCACCGGGGGAAGCTGCGACTCCTGTACTCTGTACTAGCTGAGTGCAAAATTTCACGGAATCATTGGCCCAAGGTTCCGGCAGTTTCGCCCAGACGTACATGGTGGCAGGGGGTACGGGTACTTGCCAGCCGATGCCCTGTAGCGCGTTTACAAAGGCATCCCGCCGTTTTCTGAAGGTTTCTACGCTGGTTCTGACGGTATCTTGAGGGCCTGTTAATGCGGATATCGCTCCATTCAAAATCCCTCGGTATTGGTTGAAGTCCACTGCGGCTTTTACCTGTCGCAGCGCTGCAATTAGTTCGGAATTGCCGATCGCATATCCGACTCGAAAACCTCCCATACTGTAGGATTTGGATAGTGTAAAAAACTCGATCGCCACACTCTTATCTCGATCCGCCTGAAATATTGACGGGGCCATCAATTTTCGATATTCTTCCTCGTTACCAGTCGCCTCAATTGCAGAATTGCGATCGTCAAACACCAAATCCACATAAGGGAAATCGTGCACTAAAACCAGCCGATGTTCTCGACAAAAAGCCACAGCTTTCTCAAAAAAAGCAACCGGGGCGATCGCAGTTGTAGGATTGTGAGGATAGCTCAAAACCATCATCTTCGACTCAGCCAGCACTGCTGTCGGAATATCTTCAAATATCGGCAAAAACGCATTTTCTGCTAATATCGGCATCGGATAAATTTGACCGCCAGCCAAATGCACACCGCCCGCGTGGGAAGGATAGCCCGGATCGAGCAACAAAGCAAAATCTCCAGGGTTGAGTACAGCTAAAGGCAAATGGGCCGTGCCTTCTTGGGAACCAATTAACGGCAGCACTTCTGTTTCTGGATTGACTACAATTCCAAATTTTTGCTCGTACCAAATAGCTACTGCTTCCCGAAAATCTCTTGTGCCGTTAAATAGCAAATAGCCGTGGGTGCTGGTGTCTGACAGAGAATGGGCGATCGCATCTGTAATATGAGCAGCCGCCGGCAAATCCGAAGAACCCAGAGACAAGTCAATCACATTTTGCCCCGCTGCTCTAGCTTGAGCTTTTGCCCGATCCATATCGGCAAATACATTAAATTGCAGTGGTTCTAAACGTTTAGCAAATTGCATATTTTCTATAGTTTTGGGGAATTTTAAGGAATATTTTTATTTGATATCAATTATTTTTTATATGGCATTTTTATTGAGTTTGTGATTTTTTTTATTAACCGCAGAGAGCGCAGAGGGCGCAGAGTCAGAGAGGAATATCGAGGAGAAAAGAGAGATGTTAAAAAAATATTTGCGATTTATATAGTTGTAAGTTGGGAGTTGGAAACTCCCGAATCATTTCCAAACTTTATAAGTGAGCGTCGAGCAAACCGACCAAAGTTTGTTTAGTAATAGCTCCCTCGTGAGACAGCACTACTTCGGCATTTTTAAACAGCCTGAGAGCTGGAACTCCTTCTACTTTATACTGCTTGACAGTATTAGGATTGGGGTCAATTTCCATTTTAACCACTTTCAGCCGATCGCTGTAGTTGGCCGCCACCCAGTCTACCGAAGGCGCGATCAGTTTGCAAGGCCCGCACCAACTAGCCCAAAAATAGGCAAGCACTGGTTGCTCTGCTTTCAGGACTTCTGTTTCAAATTTTTCGTCGTTAATGACAATTACACTGTTGCTCATGGTTCTGCGATTATTTTTTCTATTTATTTCTAAAGCACCGGCGGGCGTGAAACTTGCACCAACTTAGAAGACAGGCCCAAAAAACTGTTACTAATTTTAAAACATTCTGTGAATTATTGAGTGCAAACTCAGGACTGGGGACGGATGGCTAATTCTGTATGGCGTTTAATTCCACTGTTGTCGGCGTCTGGTAGCGTGCAGATGGCGATCGACCAATGGCTACTGGAACAGCATCTAGCGGGCAAACATCCGCCAACTCTGCGATTTTACACCTGGCAACCGGCGGCGATTTCCTTGGGCTACCACCAGCGCCGATGGCCGGAGTTTTGGCAGCAGTTGTCTTGGGAGAAAATGCCTGTGGAGTTGGTGAGGAGGCCCAGCGGCGGGCGCGCAGTGTTGCATCAAGGGGATTTAACTTATGCAGTTGTGGCGTCGGGATTTGGAAGCAGCCGTATGAAAGCTTATCAGACTATTTGCGAGTTTTTGATTGAGGGTTGGAGGGCGATGGGTTTGGATTTGCAATACGGGGAAGCGGGAAGGGGTTATATTCACAATCCGAATTGTTTTGGTACTGCGACGGGTGCGGATTTAGTTACCGCTGATGGCTGCAAGTTAATTGGTAGCGCGCAATTGCGACGGGGTGATGCTATTTTGCAGCACGGTTCGATGCGTTTGCAGCCGGATGTTTGTTTGTTTTCTCAAGTGTTTGAAGAGGAATTAATTCCTGTGCAATTACCTCTATCTGAAGGAGGGGATAATTTGATTGCCACTGTAATTGATGTTTTGAGTGCGACGGCTTGTCGCTGTTTGGAGATTGATTTGAAAGTGCAGCCGCTTTCGGATCAGGAATGGCAGGATATAGCAGATGTTGAAAAAAGAAGGAAGAAGGAAAATATATTAGATACTAGATACCTAACTTCTTGAAGAAGTCGGGTATCTCGCTAAAATCGCCAATCTAAAATCGGAAAACTCATCTATGGCTGCTGCTCAATTTCAACGATCGGCTCTTTGGCAATTTTGCCCAATTTCACTGACTCTAGCAAGCTTTCCCAATCAGCAGCTAATTCTGCATCGTTAGGATTGGCTTGGCGAGCCGCAGCTAGGGTGCTGAGGGCATCTTGCCAAATCCCATTTTCAGCATAAATAACCGTTTTCTGGCGCGCATCGGCCTTCTCTAATTGACTGCGGATATCTGCACTGAGTTCAACTCGCCGTACACTACCGCTTTCGATCTGATCGCTCGATCTGTCTTGAGAATCGCAAATCACTGTAAAATTCCAACGGTAACTTTTACCTAATTCCAAGGGCGGCACATTTTTGTTAGCGGAGATACTAACGCCGATCACCCCTGATAAATTGCTAATTGTGAGATCCTGTTTATAAATCTCCTTGCCGTTTTGATCTTGTAGGATAAATTCTGCTGATTCCGCCTCTGTTTTAGGCAAGTAGAAAAAGAATGTTGGATAGTCGGAAACCGTCCGTCCGATCTTATTTTTAGGCACTAAGGCTGTGAGACCTAGCTGACTAATGCTCGCGCAGCCACCGCGCACAGGCCGTCTCGGTTGAGTGGGGGGCCAATTATCTATATCTTCAGTAGGCGGAATGAAGCGCGGCCCTCCCGGTATAGGGTTGGGTGGGCGGTCAGGTGTGTTTATTTGGGGCTGTCCCACAACTGCCAATTGAGAAATGTTAAGTGTGGCTATCAATACTATTGAGCCAACTGATATCAGATTGATGATAAACTTAGTAATTGTTTTCATATTAACTCCATGAATTTGTAGGGAGATATTCTCTCTTTTTATTTCTTTTTCCTTCCCAAAATCCGGTAGACATTAACTTTTTGTTCCCTGCCTCTTAACGGTAAAGGTCCCCAAGATTCTACCTCAAATTTGTCCGCCAAATACAGAAAGGTTTCTTCTGCAATCAATATCCGGCAAGTGTCCTCTTGCCGATCCTTTTCGCAGCTTTCCAGGCGAGAGGCAATATTTACGCTGTCGCCGATCACTCCATATTCTAAACGGGTTGTACCTCCCAGACTACCCACCATCACAGGCCCAGTAAAGATGCCTACTCGCATTTTTACAGTCGGTAAACCGCGATCAAGCCAATTTTGATTCATTTCTGGCAAGCGCGAACTTATAGCTAAAGTGGAAGATACGGCAAGGCGAGCATCTTCTGCAATTTCTTCTGCAGTGGTGCGGGGAATGGGTACGCCAAATACTGCCAGCATTCCATCTCCGGTAAATTTATTAATTACCCCTTGATGTGCTTGGACTTCTTGGGCCATTGCTGATAAATACTCATTTAACCAACTCATTACTACTTCTGGCGCGAGTTTTTCGGAGATTGTACTAAAACCCTGCACGTCGGTGAGGACGATCGTAGCAGTAACTTTTTGACCTGGCAATAACCCTGATTCGAGCAGATGGACGCGCTCTTTCCACAAGGCATTTGCGATCGCGGGTGAAGTTTGTTGTCCTAATAATTTCATCACAATCCCTTGCTGTTGTCTCGACTGCTCGTATTTATAGGTAACTGCGACTCCTGCGGTGATTAAAAGGGCAAGGGCTGGAGCAATTAGAGGTATCCACCCCTGTTGTAGGAAGAGGAAAAAGGTGAATCCGAATAATGAGCCGCAAGCTACGATCGCGATCGCGATCAAATTCAGCGCTTTTTCTAGCCGCCAAGCTAAACAGCCACCCACTGCACTCCAAACCACAATCCAGAGGATTTCTTGCCATTCATCCCAATACCAAAATAGCCCTTGGCCGTCTAAAACTGCACTGAGAATTTGGCTGGTAGCCGTTGCGTGAATTAATACCCCAGGCGTCGGGATATTACCGTTTTTAGTAGCGCTGTAAGGGGTAGAAAAAATATCTTTTACAGTTGGGGCTGTCACCCCGATTAAGACTATTTTACCTTTTACCAATTTGGGGTCAACTTTGCCCTCCAAAACTTGAGTTATGGTCACGGTTTCTGCTATCTTTTTAGGAGAGCGGTAATTGAGCAATATTTGATAGCCTTGGGCAGGAATATTCTGATAACCTCCTGAGTTCGATCGTAACTTATAAAATACTGTTTTATCTACTATAAATTCATTGTCTTCTGTGGCTTTAGATTCTATTTTTTTGCTATCAAAATATGCAAAAGCTAGCCTGGAGGGAAATGAATAAAACGTGTTTTTACCATCACCAATAGACATCACATTACGACGCACTATACCATCTGGATCGAGATACAAATCGTTAAATCCTACCCGCTGGTCGGGTATGTTGGGAGGTGGCTGGACTCGATCGTACTTTAAGGAGCCGATGAAGGTAATGGGAAATACTTTGGGGTTTTTCAGTTGAGTTGCTAATTCTGCACTCCCCGGTTCGTAGGGAATATCACGAATTATATCGAGACCAATAGCTCTGGGTTCCAAACGCGCTATTTCGGCGATCGCTTTTGCTAAAACGCGATCGGAAATTGGCCATCTGTTTAAAGCACTAATGTCCCGATCGGTGATTTCAACTATCAGCAACCTGGGGTCAGGGCCCCGATCGGGGCGCAACTGCACCATGAGGTCATAAGCATTTAATTCTAGTGGCTGCAACCCGCCTAAATGCCTCACTCCCAATAGAGTTCCGGTCACGACAATCCAGATAATAGCAACAGGTTGCAAGCCAGCGTTGGGGAATAAATGAGTTAAATTTTTCCCAAGTCCCTCCGCAAATTTATGATAAATTCTCTTAAAGAATTGGGGCATAAAATTTAGTGTTTCAACCCTGAGTCACAAAGTATGCTACATCTTAACTGATCGCTGATGCCCCTTACCGATACCCAATTTTTAGTTTTCTTGTGCAGTTTTGGCGATCGCACTTAACTGCAATCCCTGCGGATAGCTGTTTTCTTCTTTGCTGCGCTTGATGTCGGCCATTGAAATCTGGGGTTTGAGGTATTTTGCCAAAACTTTAACCACGTCACCCCGATCGATCGTCCCCGCTACTGAACCAATCGGCGAGAGGACGATGATTCGGGGGAGTTGACGGGCTTCCATGCTGTTAATTACTTCGGCGATGGATGCTTTTTCGGAGACTGTGGGGGTTTTTCCCAGGGGTTTCAAAATGTTGTGCAAAGTCTGAACTTGCCATTGACTGCGTTCTGTGAAACGGATATCGTCGATCGACACTAACCCCAAATCCCGGCCGTTGGTCGCAGCAATGTAAAATGGAAACGGATTGACTTCTAACAAATAGCGATCGGCAAATTCTCGCAGAGTCAAATCTGCATCTACAACTCGAAACTCGCGGCTCATCGCATCGCTGGCTTTAATTTTGAGTAGGGCTTCTTGCAGCGAAGTAACTTGGCTATAAGCACTGGCATTGCGAATGCCAAACCAGCCGATCAGCGCAATCCACAAGCCGCCGTACTCGCGCGCTAAAAAGCATAAACTCAGACCCAAAGCAACAGCCAGCCAACCTAAAACTTGTCCGGTTTTTGCCGCCCAGCGAACGCCGGCAAATCGAGAGCCAGTGATTTTCCAAATTGCTGCTTTTAAAACTTGTCCTCCATCCAAAGGTAGACCGGGAATTAAGTTAAATAATCCCAAAACGAGATTGATTAGTGCTACCCTTTCGGTGACAATTGCTAGCAAACTTTTCGGGGGAAGAACTTGAGAACCCAAACCGAGGATTAAAAACAGCGCAAAGCTGACGAGAGGGCCGGCAATAGCTACTTGAAAAGCTTGACCGGGAGTTTTTGATTCCGAGTCGATCGAAGCTACTCCGCCAAATAAGAATAAGGTAATAGAATTAACTTTAATTCCTTGCGATATCGCCGCCAAGCTGTGTCCGAGCTCGTGCAATAGCACCGAAGCAAACAGTAGCAGAGCTATTGCTAACCCCGCACTCCAGGAGAGCGCAGGCCCCCACAGGCGGTAACTGCTGGCGTATTCGCGGGTTGCTAAGGCTAAAATTATAAACCACGAATAATCTATAACTAGGGGGATGCCAAATAAAGAGCCGATTCGCCAACCTGTCTGCATGAAGTTTCCTGGGAAAGGAGAGCAAGAAAGAGTTTCTATTATATCTTTTCTACCCCTTGCCTTTGCCTTTCCCCTGATTTTTACAGAACTCCGGCGTTACCCAAGCCCAAGATTACTCCGGCTCCGAGCAAGTGACCGAAGCTGGCTGTTGCCAGCAGTTCTGGTACGCCGAAGCCTTTGAACATGCCAGGGAGTGCAACGGGTAAAGCTGGGCCCTTGCCTCGGTTTTGCTTGGAGATGCCGTAGTAGCCGATCGTGATCGCCAGCAAATTGCATAAAATCATTGTCAGTCCTACCAGTGGCGACCACTCTGGTGTTGAGGGAGCGGTAGATTGTACGGCTAACAGCAAAGATGAGGTGATCATGTTCTTATCTCCTGATTTCACAGATAAATTGATTTCCAAAATTATAAAAAGCGGTTTGCATTAAACTAAGATTTGTTTTAATAGTTAACAATTCGTTGATATTTTGATACAAATTCGGAAGGGAGGAGTCGGATTGCGGGTTAAAATTTGCGGAATCACTAAATTAGACCAAGGAATTGCGATCGCCCGCTTGGGAGCCCAGGCTTTAGGGTTTATCTGCGTGCCGGCTTCCCCCCGCTATGTCAGCCCAGAAACAATTCGCCTGATTGTCGAGCAGTTGCCGGAAAATGTCGATCGCATCGGCGTTTTTGCCAACACCACAATAGAAAATATCTGTCAAGTAGCGGCAGAGTCAAATTTAAGCGGAGTGCAGTTGCATGGAGATGAAACACCGGAATATTGCGATCGACTGCGGGAGTTTTTGCCGGGAATTGAAATTATCAAAGCCCTGAGAGTTAAGACTCCTGAAACTTTAGCCACCGCTGCTGTTTATGCTGTTCGTGTCGATACTTTACTGCTGGATGCTTACCATCCAGGGCAATTGGGCGGTACTGGTAAAACGATCGACTGGATGATGTTATCAGAGTTTAGACCGCAGTGTCCTTGGCTGCTGGCGGGCGGTTTAACACCCGATAATATTTTAAATGCAATTGATAGCGCGATCGGCAATAACTTCAGCGGTGTTGACCTTTCGAGTGGCGTAGAAATAGCGCCGGGAGATAAAGATTTGACCAAAGTTACTCAGTTGTTTGCTAATTTAAGTCAACTTGCTCATCATTGATAAGGTGGCAATACCAAATTCGTGCTTTTTATCCGATTCATTCTTTAGTCAGCGTGAGCGAAGTCTGCCGTAGGTTAGGCAGACCTCGTTTCTACAGTAGCGGTTTCAACCGCAGATTATTCCCTTTATTGTTTTATCGCCGGATCTCAAAAGTACGCGCGGCGGAGCTATCTTGAAGGGAATCGCCCTCCGGGTCTTCGTATTCCAAAACCAACTCACTAACCGTAGCACCGGTGGGGCCGCGGCGGCACCAACTAATCATTCCTTCCACAGCTTTTTTGGGTCCTTCAAAGACAGCCTCGACGCGGCCGTCGGGGAGATTTCTTACCCAGCCGCTGAGGCCGAAATACTTTGCTTGATTCCTCGTTGAATATCGGAATCCTACTCCTTGAACTAATCCCGAAACAAAAACGCGGGCTCTGACGGGCGGCAATGATTGGTTTTGCATAATAAACGGCGCGAATTACTGCTAACATCTGTTTGAAAATTTTAAGGATCAGTTTGATTATGTTAAATTTTAGTGCGATGGCGCTGCTGGGATTGCTGGTACGCCGCGTCACCCTAGCTTTTTCAACTATTCCCGATTTCACTGATTGGCTGGTTGCAGCTATGCTCACGCTGATTTACACTTTGATCGCGCTTCCTATCGGTTTTTGGTCGGGATTTTTGAAAGTTGATTTGCAAACCTCCAGGCCTACAATTGTAGGAGTGCTTGTTGGCTGTTTATTAAGTCCTGGCATCACCGAGGAAGTATATTTCCGCGTGTTAATGCTGCCACACCCGTTCGAGAAGGCTTCTGGCTTAATGCTGTGGTTTTGGGGATGCGCGAGTTTGGCGGTTTTTGTAGTTTACCACCCGCTGAACGCGCTAACTTTTTACCCGGTTGGTCGATCGACCTTTATGAATCCAGTATTTTTGCTACTGGCGGCAATTTTGGGAGTTGCGTGCTCCCTCGCATACCTGCAAAGCGGTTCTATCTGGCCTGCGGTGGCGGTTCACTGGCTCGCAGTGACAGCCTGGCTGTTGCTACTGGGCGGTTACAGGAGGCTGTATGGTTAAATGTAAAAAGTCCAGTATCACTATTTTGTCGGGAGGATCTCAGTTGTGGGTATCATAGGAGCGATCGTAGGTTTTTTGGCAGGGGTAGCAGTTGCTTACTGGTTAGTGGAAAAGCGCTTAAAGAAGCAAAAGCAAGAATACTTGCAGCAAACTCGCAGAATTAGTGAGGAAATAGAATTAGCTCAGATGTCTCGGGTGCAACAAGCTGTCGAATCTCAGCAAGGAGAACGGGAAAATCAGCTTAGAAAAGCTACTATCGAGCACGAAAATTTACTCAGACAAGTTACTACCCAATACGAAAACCAGCTCCAACAAGTTGCAGCTCAATATGAAAATCAGCTCCAACAAGTTCAGGCAGAACGTGACAGTCAGATCCAACAAGTTTTGGCAGAACGCGACAGTCAGCCCCAACCATTTGCCAGCATAGACGAGCATGAGCTGCGGCGACAAATCAGCGAGGAATTAGAAGCCGCTAACAATGCTAGGATGCAGCAAAATATCCAATCTTTGCAAGCAGAACACGAACATCATTTACTTAGAGTTGCTGACGAATTGCATATAAATTATCAAGCTCAGATGGAGCAACATTTGCAAAACTTGCAAAATGAACACGAAATTCGCTTGAGGCAAACTGCCGAGGAATATGAGAACCGCGAGGTTGAGCTGCAGTTAAATATGGAGGCTTTGCAAGAGCAATACGAGAGTCAGTTGCAAGCGGCTCACGAGCAGTTGAGAGAGCACGAAGCTCAGATGCAAGCTACTATCAGGTCTTTGCAAGAGCGGTACGAGAGTAATGTACAACAAGAAGTCCCGGAGCAGCAGTTCAGTCAGTTAAATTCAACAGAATTTTCCGAAGGTTTATCGCAAGAAGAAGTTTGGCAGGAACTGTCAAGTGAGTTAAATCAAACAGAAGTTGAAGAAGAGTTAAATTACACAGATCTTTCGGAACCCCAACCAATTGATTTACATCAACCAGAAGTCGAACAACAGCTTCCAATTCCCAGACAAGCACCAATCTATTCCCTACCGCAGTTGATGGGATGTGTTCAAAGTGAGGACAAAGAAACCCGCAAGTTTGCAGCGTCGGCTTTAGGTAAAATGGCTGCTGCTAATGCTCTGAGATCGGAAGGTCAGCGAGCAATAGAAACCTTGGGAAAATTAGCTCAAGATATTCACCCGGAGGTGCGCGAAGCTGCTGTGGAAGCACTAGCAATGATTAAGTCTGAAAAAGTGATTCCGCTGCTACAAAAAGCTTTGCGAGATATAGATAGCGGTGTGGCTAAATCGGCAAGTGCTGCGCTCAATAAGTTTAAGTTTTATCCCCGCACTCCGGCGGCTAAGCCGAAAACTGTTGATGTGAAGAAACCAAAGCGTTAAGCATTTACGAGCATAAATCAGTATAGCAATTGTCAATTGCCTACAACACAGTAGGGATACAACATTGTTGTGTCCTTACCAAGGTGCTGTATTTCACTCAATTTCGATTACTACTACAAACTTTGGCGGTTGGGCTGAGGAAAGAAATCAAACTCAATTATTCGATCGACAATTTACCCTATCCTTAGCAGAAATCACCGACACCCCGCCAGCCGAGGCCGATAGGTTTGATCATGTCCGGCCAACGGCTTTGGCGGCAATTGAGTCGCCCAAAATCTGTTTCACACTGTGGGTTAACTGATATCGTTTCCCGTTGCATCGGAATAATAAAATCGAGTCAACAGTTAACTCTCAACCCTTCAGTTTTTCGACCCGCCCGTCAACAGTCAACAGTCAACAGTCAACAGTCAACAATTCCGAAGGAGTGCAACCGGAATTGATATGATCTGTTGCACTATTGTTAAAACCGTTGCTTTGTACCGAGTATAAATTTGAGGTCGCCGGAGTCGCTAACAGCCATATCTAAGCGAATTAATCCAAAGGACGATCGCACCCTCACACCCACCCCAACACCCACCCCAGTCCCCGGTTTGTCCCTAACTACAGCCGGTTTTCCGAGTACACTATCTCCCGTTCCCAAATCCGACGCAAAATCAACAAATATCACGCCGCCAACATCTTGACCAACAGGAAACCGATATTCACCCGAAGCCAAAAAATAACTCCGGCCGCTGCCAATATCCCCGCCGTCGTAACCCCGCACGGAATTGCGGCCGCCGAGGCGAAAAGCTTCCGTTGGTGGCAAATCCCCGATTACCGTCCCCGCTTGCAAGTTAAAAGCCAGCATTTCAGGCAAGGCTTCGGACTCGCTGATGCCGAGCAAAGTTACTGGTACATACTGTATATAATTTGCCAACAGCCGATTACTCACAATGTTACCTCGCCCCAGAGGTATCGACTGCTCGGTGCTGAGGCTGAGAATTGAGCCACTGGTGGGGTTGAAGGGATTGTCTCGCCGATCGAGCATCGCACCGAAAGAAACAGTGTATAACTCGTCAACGCCGCTGCCACTGAATGTGAGAGGATTGCCGAGTTCGTCGCGGCGGGCGATATTTAAGTTGCGATCGCGCGTACTGATGTTTGTATAATTCAGCCCCAAAGTCGATTGCCAATCGCCCAAAGGTCTGGTAAACCTGAGATTTCCCCCCACCCGAATTTCCCGAACTCGGTTCCCGTTGGGCAAATCAATATCTTTGTTGAAAATTTCCGATATTCTGCGATCGCCAAAAGCTCTCACACTGTATCCCAAACGGTCTTCGGCGGCAACGTAAGGGCTGACAAACTGGACATCGTACTGGATACCTCGGAGGCTGGGCTGAAGATCCACCGCCAGCCGCTGCGGGGTTGTACCGAAAGTTCGATCGGTATAGGAAAGAGGAACCGCAACGCCAACATCATCACTCAGACTGGCACTCACGCTAAAAGAGCGAGCCGATCGCTCTTGAACGTTGTAGATTACATTAACATCCGTGCCAACTTCTTCGATCGAAACCGTCACTTTGTCAAACAATCCCAATTGCTGCAACTGCTGCAAATCCGATCGTACAACTTCCCGGCTGTAGTTATCCCCCGCCTTGAGTTTGAGCTCACCTCGGATAAAATCTTCCGAAATTCTGCCCTCAATTGGATTCCCTTTTTTATCAACAGCTTCGCCTCGGGAATTGACAAAGCGAATTTTTACCTCTGCAACATAAACGCCTTCAGCATTGGCCGCTTGACTGATTTGTAGAGTACCGCCTAGCTGTCGGGCGTTGCTGTTTACTGCTTCGGGGATTTCGGCGTTGGCCGCGATCGTCGCCGGAGTTTTTAACAGAGATGTAAAATCTTTATGATGGCTGGACTTGAGTGATATCACTCCCGGTTGCACCGGAATGATTGTTGACTGTTGACTGGTGACTGTTGACTGTGGACTTGGGGTGGAAAAACTCAATGGTTGAGTGTTAACTGTTGACTCAATTTTATTATTATGCAACCGGACACGATATGAGGGCGATTCCCTAGGGGAGAGCTGCGCCGCGCGTACTTCTGGAGAAGCTGCGAGCTCATCGGATGCCGGCAAATCCTGCACAGTTGGATTCACCTCATCCGATTGGTGACTATTTAAGACTGGAAGCGATAACAAATGTCGCTTGTCATCTAGTCTAGATCCCCCTAAATCCCCCTTAAGAAGGGGGACTTTGAGCATATTTCTTGTCCCCCCCTTATTAAGGGCTAGGGGGGATCGAGACTTCGCTACAAACAACATAGATGGTCGGTTTGACGTTAAGTTGTCACCAATGACCTCATCCTCCTCCCTCTGCGCCCTCTGCGCCTCTGCGGTTCCCCCTCTAAACTCCGCCTCAGTCGGTGCGGCACTCGGATCAATCGCCTGCGCTGCCAATTCGCCACCAGCCAGCGCCGCCAAAGTCAAAAATGCAATAATCGGAATTCGCATAGACATTAAATTTAAAACACACCGAACGCATATTACCCAAAACCGGGCCCCTGCATAATTAGCCGAAAAGAAACCCGGTATTGTTGAGGCTACCGGGTTTCTGGGATGCTGAAATATGGGAAAGTTCGATCGACCGCGGGCGATCGTTAAATTTGTTTAAATAGCTTGTCGAGAAACACGTTTCTCAAAATGAGCCTGAGTCTGCTGCAACAGTTGTTCGCGACTATCCTTAGCGGTGGTAATGGTAGGGAGCAAGTTGCGAGCTTGTAACGTCATGTGAAGCTGTAGGTGTGCTACGTACTCACTGACATCTTCGCGAAGAGAGCAAGCCGGGTACTGTTTTAAAGTAGAGTTCAAAGTGTTCTCCTGCTTTGGGTTTGTAGTGTTTTCTAATAATCATAGACAATATCATGGTCTATTTCTAACTGTGTACTCCGTAATGAAGTTTAACGTTTGAACTGCTTTTTTGTTACAATCCTTTACAAATGTATCTTACCTATTAGGAGTCGATCACCCATGGAGTCTCAAGCACTTCGAGGACAAACGCACACATTAACTACATTTGTCAATAGCACCACCCAAACAGCCGCCTACCTCGACATCGGGTGCGGCAGACCCTTATTGATGCTGCACGGTTTCTTAGGAGAAAAGACTTGCTGGCTGCCGTTAATTGAGTTATTGCAATCTCAGTTTCGGTGCATCAGTTTAGATATGTTGGGTTTTGGAGAATCCAGCAAACCAGAAATCCGCTACGACGTAGCTGTAGAAGTTGCTTTTGTGCGGCAAGTTGTAGAACAACTAAATATCGAACCCTGCTGCATCATCGGACATTCTTTTGGCGGTTGGGTAGCATCTGCATATTCCCTAAAATATCCTAATTCTGTCAGCAGTTTAGTATTAGCAGCCCCAGCGGGAATTCGGGACGATAGTTTTTGCGGTCAATATGATGCTTTGCGGCCGCTGTTGTGGGAAACCCCAGCCGTTGATTGGGCTTTGCAGTTGGCAAAACCTTTTGCTAGTTTAGCTGGAAAAAGTGAGAAATTACAGCAAATTTCCGGGTGGCGCAGGGAGTTAATGTCTCAACCAGTAGCAAGGTCATTTTTAATGAGTCGGATGCGACCGGAAGACGCAGTTGATACAGTAGAAAAAGAAATTCACAAATTGCAAATTCCTACCTTAGTTATCGCAGCAGATAGCGACGAAACAATTCCTCTATGGCACTGTGAAACCTACGCTAACGAGATAGCGGGGGCAGAGTTAGTAATTATTCCCAATGCTGCTCACGGGTTGCCGCAAACTCAAGCTCAAATTATGGCGAAGTTGACTTGTGAGTTTTTGAATAGTTAAGAAAAACTGTGCAATAAGCCGAATCATAAAAATTGTG
Source organism: Microcoleus sp. w2-18bC1 (assembly GCF_036700365.1). NCBI lineage: Bacteria > Bacillati > Cyanobacteriota > Cyanophyceae > Oscillatoriales > Microcoleaceae > Microcoleus > Microcoleus sp. w2-18bC1. The sequence continues at coordinate 39,882 of NZ_JAUBOS010000021.1, read as the reverse complement.
ATAAGCCACCAACTGAAAATAATTGTGTTTTAGTATACTACTTTATTAGGAAATACAGAATATATTGATTAGTGTCTTGTACAATTTTTTTTATGGCTCTTAAATCTTGTGTCAGCAGGAGCTACAGACATTTAGTAGAGTCGGGGGTATTACCAATGGCAGCACTGAGCAACTACTTTAATCTGGAAGAAATTACGACTGCCAGAAAAATTAGTGCTGCGGTAATTAACATCAGCGGCCGCCAGCGAATGCTTTCCCAACGAACGGCTTTTTTTTGCATGAGGTTAGTTTGCTCTCAGAATGGGGTAGAAAGAGCAAAACTGCGCCGGGATTTGTTAGAGGCGATCGAGCTTATGGAAAAATCGCACCGCGACTTAATTAATCTTGGCAGCAGCGTCAACTTAGTGAGTCCCCCTTCACCCGCCCTCAAGGCAATGTATTTTGAGCCGCCACTGTATTTAGACAGACAAGTGCGCGCATATATCGATCGAATAAAAGCACTGGTGCAAGTTCCTGATGCCGAACTCATGCTGGAAAACCCCCACCTGCTCTACATTGTCGAAGCAGCGGGCGGCGACTTGCTAGAAGCTTTCGATGCCGTGGTGAGTCAATACCAGCAAGAAAGCGAAATCGAACAATTTGAAATCGACCTTAAACAGGTTGAACTTTATCAAGAAAGTTGTGCTGCTACCTCGAAAGCGGAAGCCCAAGCCGCCCAGCTCGATCGCGCACTTTGCGAACTAAAACAAACTCAAGCTCAACTCCTCCACAGCGAAAAAATGTCTTCGCTGGGGGCGCTAATGGCTAGTATCGTCCACGAAATTAATAACCCAGTTAGTTTTATTTACGGCAACTTGAGCCATGCCGCAATTTATACTCAAGATTTGTTGCATCTGCTGTGTCTCTATCAAGAATGCTATTCCAATCCCTGTCCCGAAATCACAGCTAAAATCGAAGAGATAGATCTTGATTTTCTAGTTGAAGACTTGCCTAAAGTTATCTCTTCCATGCAAATGGGTTCCAATCGCATTCGCGAAATTGTCAAATCTATGGGCAACTTTTCGCGAACCGATAACAGTAACATGACCATGTGCGATTTGCACGACAGCATTGACAGCACCGTGTTAATTTTGCGAAACCGTCTCAATTCTCAAATAGACCGTCGCGACATTCAAGTAGTTAAAAATTATGGAAAATTGCCTCCTGTAGAGTGTTATTCAGGACAGCTAAATCAAGTATTTATGAATCTAATTACCAACGCGATCGATGCTTTGGACGAGATATCACAAAATCAGCCCTATGCTGCGCTAAAAATTTTGATCACCACAGAATTAGCTGGGTCCGATCGCGTGAGAGTGCGGATTGCAGACACGGGAACTGGAATGACAGCAGAGATAAAAGAACGAATGTTCGAGCAGTTTTTCACCACCAAGGAAATCGGTAAAGGTACTGGTTTAGGATTGTCTATTGTCTACAAAATCTTAGTAGAAAATCACCGAGGATCGCTTCGGTGCGAGTCTGAACCCTGCAAGGGAACCGAGTTTATCATTGAACTGCCGATCCAGCAAACTTAAGCAATTTACTGATCATCCAAATTTATCTATTTTAACTCGGTGTGGCACGGGCGTCACGCCTATGTTAACTGTGTGTGGAACAGGCGGGACGCCTGTATTAACTGTAGTTAAAATTTACACATATCCTACGCTAATTCGAGCTTCAAAGTTGGCAACAGCTTTTCTAAATTTCTGAGAGATTTCTGTTGCCAGGGAACATCATTTGAACCCAATACCAAAAGTTGAATCGTTTTCTTTTTCCGAACGGCAATGACAAACTTAGACAGCATACTGATACCAGAACTGTTAACAAATTCCAAATTTTTTAGGTTCAAGGTAATAGTAGGCGGTTGGGGATTGGCAACCTCATCTAACAATTCGACTATTGGCGCATACTCTGCTGGGCCGCTCAGGCTCAGTTCGCCTTGGAAAGTGACTGTGACTGATTCTGGATCGTACTGAATGCTGTAATCTTCACCTTGAATTTCTTGAATGCCCATTGTAATTTTGTTTCCTGACTAAAATAGTGCGATCGCACAAGAGAGTAAATATTGAAATGCTAGCAACTAGACCCTAATTTGAACCACAGTCGTAACAATGATGGTATCACTATCTGGTCTGCGCTCGAATTTCCAACCTATCTTAGCTGAATAGTCATTAATCATCGTCAGCAATCCCAATCCCGATGTGTCACTTTCCGATTCCGCATTCTTTTCAAGCTGCTGCAAATAAAGTTCATTGGGATCGGAAGCCAGAATTTCTTCAATAAACTCCTTCAATTTATTTGCCCTTTCTGGCTTGACACTATTACTGGCAAAAATTATCGCCGTCACCTCTGTTTCACCAATAAAATGTATACCAAATCTTACCTTGTAATTGGTATCATCGTTATTAAATTTTATCGCATTTTCTAACAGTTCGTTTGCCACATAGCTCACAGCTCCCTTGCTTTCTTTTATCCGTTTCTCGCTGCTAGCATCCTCCTCATCCACCGGTAGAAAGCTAGACAAATAATCGGCTACAAAATGAGCTGAAAGCCTGTTATTGCGCCAGCGCTGTTTGATGGGGCGAGAACTGGGGGTAAATGTAAGTTCTAGGGAGTCGTGTTCAGGAGGAAATTCTTCAATGAATTCTCCAAAGATTTGTGTCATTGTTTTTAAGCTTCCAGATGTCATGATTTTTCTGCCTCCAATTGATGTATCAATGTCACTTCTGGGTAAATTTCCACACGCCATTCCAGTTAGCAGGAAGACTCTTTTCTAACAGCGATTGGAGGCGTTTTAGGTAAAGTTGACTGGGCTTGTCATCTGGATTTAGCGCCACTATCTGTTCAAAACAAACTATGGCCTTAGCAAAATTTCCCTGACAATATTCTTGGAGTCCCTCCTCAAATATAGGCAAAGTTTGAATTTTGAGCGATCGCACTGGTTCTACTTCAACATCTAACACCTCACAAACTGAAATGGCTTCTTGTCTACCTTTGACAATAGCCCGATCCAAAAAACGGATATGATACTTTTCGCGTTGACTCAAACGTTGTACCACATCTCCAGAAATTAATAAAGATACGCCATAATACTTAGTCAAACCTTCCAGACGAGCGGTGAGATTGACATGATCTGAGATCGCATCTGCTTGCATCCGATTGGCGTCACCAATAATCCCAACCATCGTATCACCCACATGGATACCAATGCCAATCTTCAGCGGTATATCCCCATTTATTTTACGGCTTTGATTGTATTTATGCAACTGCTCCAATTTCACAATTCCTGCCTGAATAGCATCATCCACGCCATCAGGAAAAACTGCCATAACTCCATCTCCAATATACTTGACAATAAAACCGTTATGCTTACGAATTTCGGGACTAATTTGCTGTAAATAGTTATTGATGAAATCAAAGTTTTCTTGAGGAGTCATTTGCTCCGCCATCGTGGTGAACGAACGCATATCGGAAAACATAATTGCCATCTCTTTGCTCACGTGATCTCCAAGCTGGAAATCAACCATGCTTTGCTTGCCGAGAAATTGGAGAAATTCATCGGGAACGAAACGTCCGTAAGCCTGCAAAAGTTTCTCTAATTCTTGTTCCCGCGCTTTCACCGTTTGCACCATATGGGAAAATACCTGTGCCAGTTCTCCCAGTGCATCACTGCGCGCTGCCACATCTGACAATATCTGGGGTTGAAAGCTATTGTTTTTTACAGCAATAGCTGCATCTATAACCTTTTTTACCTGCTCGATGTAAGTCTGCATCTCTCGGTTTTTATGATGGATCTGGTTTTCCAGATCCGTGGAGTGTTCCGTGATAATTTCTACTAAAGTTTCATAGCTGTTTTTTTCATCCTCTACTTCCTCAAGTTTTTCGCTCAACTCCTGTAGCTGTTTATGGAGTTCTTCTGGAGATTTAGATGGTGCTAAATTTATTTGTGGTTTCATAATTTATACTTCCGAATCTGGAAGCGCAAAGTTGTTTGACTTCCTAGCTGTAAATTATTATAACTTACAGGCGCGGAACTCTAAATCTTGTTTCTGCGTCGATACTTGACCACTAAATCCAATACCCCTGGTAGAAACCGGGTTGACGACAGTCAATCATAAATTATGCACAATATTTCCCTGTTGCTTCAATACTAGCAAAGTAATGTCATCAAAAACCTTTTGTTTTCCAATAAATTTTCGCAAATCAGCGATGGTGGCTTCCTTGATTTGTTCGGCGCTCAAGTGCCAGTTTTGAGAAACAACTTCACAGAGTCTTTCAATACCATAGAATTTTTTGTGCATATTTCTAGCTTCGGGAATGCCGTCAGTGTAAAGCACCACCCCGTCCCCCGGCTCTAAGTCTACTAAAACATGGCTAATCCAATCGGAAATATCCTCATCTAAGGCGAGCGGAAATCCTAAATTCATGGTGTCTATCCGCTGGATTTTACCACCTTTCCTGACCACAATAGTTTCCTCATGTTGACCGCTGATACTAATTGTGCGATCCGCATAGTTTAGCAAAGCTAGTGTCATATTTTTGTCGGAGTTCATGCGCTGGACATTTTTATAAATAGTGCGGTTGAGGGTATCTAAAAAACGCACCGGGTTGGATTCTTGCATTTCCTGAAGAGTGCGGACAGCAGCTTGAGTCATCACCATCAAAATGCCGCTTTCTAATCCGTGTCCGGTGACATCACCAATGCAAATCGTGACAACCCCGTTAGTACAAAGTACGTCGTAGTAATCACCACCTAATTCCGAGGCTGGCTCCATAAATCCGGCAATATCTAAATCTTGAATGGCTGCGAGTTCAGCAGGTTTTGGCAGAATCAACTGCTGCATTTGTTTGAGCATATCGAGTTCAGAGCTCATGCGGAGGTTTTCCGCTTTCAGGCGCTGGTTGAGAGCGGCAATTTGTTTCGTGGCTGTGGCGAGTTCAGAGGTACGTTCTTTGACTTTATCTTCTAGAGTTTCAAAGGATTCTTGCTGTTGTCTCGCCATGCTGTTAAAGGAATTTGTTAAGGTTTCAATTTCCCAAATCCGACTGGAAGCAACATTTTGGTTAAGAGCACCACCTGCTAGATATTCTGAAGCTTGAGCAATTTGGCTTAGGGGGCGAGTAATCCAGCTAGCGGTGAAAATGCCCACTCCAACAGAGACAATGAGAGCCACAATACACAGCCAAATAGTCTGGCGAGTGTTAGCATAAATTTGCGCCATAAAATCCGCTTCAGGAACGACTACTACAATCAGCCAATTGAGACCGTACTTGTCAGTTAGCGGAGAAACTTGGATAAATTGCCGCTCACCGTTCAGCTTAAAGTCCAGTTGAACAGTTTGATCGATGTCTTCCAAATGCTTGAAGCGTTCGAGGAGATAAACCGCACTTTGACGCATCAGCGGGTTGCTGCTTTCTTGTGCTTTTAGCCGCTTTGTATCTTTGCCTGTTCCCACCGAAAGAGGCTGTTCTTTAAGCGAGGTGGCTATTAACTCACCCTGGGGTTCAATGATAAATACTTGACCGGAATTACCCACTCTTAAGGTTTGCAGGAAGTGGCGAATTTGATCTAGTCCCATCTGGCAAGTCAGCACGCCAATTAGTTTCCCTTCGGCATCATAATAGGGTAGACTCGCATTAATTTGCAGCGTACCGTAGCCAAAATTAATATAAACTTCACTCCAAGCTGCCTGTTTCTTCTCAACAGCTACTCTGTAAAAAGGGCGCGTGCGAACGTCATAATTGGGCGTGTTTTTTTCGATTGTTGTCGGGTTTCCATTATCGTCAAGGTTGTAATAGATCAAGTCGCCACCCCCCGGAATCAGTTGCTGGGCAAGCTGAGGTTGTTCCAGTCCAACCAGCCGATTTACCCAACCCACACGCAGGTACTGACCTTTTTCGTTGGCAATTCCCGCGTGACCGATCGACTTAAATTGCAGAACTTGTTTCCAAAAATATGGTCGAGCTTGCTCCAAATCGTCAAAGTTCAACACCCCCAAAGGTACAGCATCCTGATTAATCTGATTCACCAGTGGCGGAGCTTCCAGATAGGTTTGAACACGTTCGTAAACTCTCGCACTCACTTCCTGCCGCAACTGACTAACAATATCGTTGACTATCTGCTCTCCGTTTCTGTAAGAGAGATAGCCAACGCAGCCAACAGCCGCCAAAATTTGGAGAACAAAGGGAACTACCAAGACATTGCGGAGACGAAATTTGCCCGATCTGGAGACGATCGCACTTTTTTGAGAAACCATTGTTAAAAACACTCCCAGGGGGCAGTTTTTTGTTACAAGACTTGATAATGGATATATTAAGAGCGACGGACAATGTTATCATATCAAAAACTCAACCAACATCAAAAAATCTGCGTTCATCAGCGCTCATCTGCCTGCATCAGCGGTTAAAATAAAACAATAAATTCCAAGAAACAATGCAAATTACTCAATCCCTCCACAGCGCCATCCTCATCTCCAACCTGGAAAAATCCCAACACTTTTACAGCACCGTACTAAAACTGCAAAAAATCGATCGCGACTTAAAATTTCCCGGAATCTGGTATCAAATCGGCGGCTTCCAGCTCCACCTAATTTTAGGTGCAACAATTATCCCAGATGCCGTAGACCATGCCAAATGGGGACGCAACCGACATCTAGCATTTTCTGTGGCCAACTTAGAGGCAGCCAAACAGCAGTTAATCGCTCACAATTGCCCGTTTCAAATGAGCGCGTCAGGTCGATCGGCATTATTTACCCAAGATCCCGACGGCAACATCATCGAACTCAGCGAGTAACAGATGAAAATCATCGCTTATTCTTACACCGAACCGCTACTGGAAGCAGCACCCGCACCGGAAATTTGGGGTCAAGAAGTCGATCGCACCTATCAAGACTTAGGAGGGCGGCAGCAACTGCAACAACTCCTCAAAGACTGCCAAACAGAACCAGTCAAATACTTATTAATTCAGCGGTTTGAAGAACTAGGCGACACCGTACAGCAAGTGTGTTCGCACCTCGCCCAACTCGAAAACCTCGGCGTCGAAATCATCGTACAAGCAGAAACAGAACCGCGAAACCGCCAAAACTTGCTGCAAATCCTCGCAGAAATCCAGCGCAGCCAACACAGCCGGAGTATTCGCAAAGGACACGCCCGCAACCGCATCAAATCCCGGATTCCACCGGGTAAGGCTCCCTACGGCTACCGGCGCGGCAAAGATTGTTATACGATCGATAAAACCACCGCCCCCACCGTCAAAGACTTTTTTGAACACTTTTTAATTTACGGTTCCTTGCGAGGTTCCGTGCGGTATTTAGCCAAGAAATACAACAAAAAAATCTCTGTAAGCACCGGCCGTCGCTGGCTGACAAATCCCGCCTACCGCGGCGATTTGGAATATCAAAACAGCCAAGTAATTTCTAACACCCACGTCCCGATTATTTCCAGAGAAGAAGCCGCCCAAATAGACAGGTTGCTGCGTCGCAACCGCTGCCTTTCTCCTCGCAGCGCTAGCGCCCCACGTTCCCTCGCAGGTTTAGCAATTTGTGCCGAATGCAAATCGTCCATGACAGTTGCCAAAGTCACCTCCTACCGCCAAAAAAAAGAATACCTTTATTTGCGACCGATTAGCTGTCCAAAACAGCCTAAATGTAGCGGCCTTTCCTACGATGAAGTATTGCAATTAACCATCGCCGGTATTTGTCGGGATTTACCCGATGCTGTTGCTGGGTTGCAAAGGCCGAATATGAATGGAATTAAAGCAGGAATTGTCAGGGCGATCGCATCGAAACAAGAAATCATACAGCAACTTTCCGCCCTGATTGACAGCGGCATATTAGACACCGAAACGGCTGAGTTTAGAGCCTACAAAATCCGCACCGAAATTGCCGAACTGCAAAGCAAATTAGCGCAACTACCCCCCGTAAATTTGCGAGAAATTGCCCAAACAGTTTCCCTGCCGCAATTTTGGCTCGATTTATCAGAATCAGAACGCAGGTTTTACTTTCGAGAATTTATCGATCGCATTGAAATCGTCCGGGAACATACTAATTTGCAGTTGCAAATTATTTTCATTTTTTAATAATTAGTTCAACTTTCATCCGTAGCTTTTAGGTGAGATGCCCGACTTCTTAAAGCAGTGGGGTATTTGGGTACTCTATTACTTCGCTAGGAGAGGACTTCCTTTGACTATAATCGGTTTCAAACGCTGAATTATCTTTTTTAGCCTTTAGCCAATAGGCGATCATCTCTCCTTTTCCTTTAATCGCGATCGCACCTCTTTCTTCAAATAAATACCGATCTTTTAACACTTCGTAAATAGCAGTAGTAACTTGAATATATCCCGGTAAGCCTTGACATTCCATCCGAGAAGCAACATTAACAGTATCTCCCCACAAGTCATAGCTAAATTTTTTAGTGCCAATTACGCCAGCAACTACGGGCCCTGTATGAATGCCAATCCTAATTTGAAATGGTTCGCCTCTGTCAGTTTGAAAATCAGCGATCGCTTCCTGCATATCCAAGGCCATATTCGCGATCGCTTCTACATGATCTGCCCTCGGCACAGGCAACCCCCCCGCTACCATATAAGCATCTCCAATTGTTTTAATTTTTTCCAAACCGTGTTTTTCAGTTAGTTGGTCAAACCTTGAAAAAATCTGGTTTAGTACCTTTACCAATTCTAGAGGTAACATTCTAGCAGCAATAGACGTAAAATCGACAATATCGGCAAAAAGAACTGTTGCTGAATCAAACCTCTGGGCAGGAGAACCCTCGCCCTTTTTCAAATTTTCAACAATCGCTGCTGGTAAAATATTCAGCAATAAATGATCCGACTTTGTTTGAGCAAGCCGTAAAGCTAGCTCCACCCCCTGCCGCTCTTTAATTTCGTTTTGCAAACGTTCGACAAGTTCTTGGAATTGCTTCGTTTGCTGTTGAAGTAACTGTTGTTGACTTTGAATAGTTAACTGATTTGCCACTCGTGCCAATACTTCTTTACCATGAAAAGGTTTAGTAATATAGTCAACTGCTCCCACATCAAAGGCTTTAACCTTATCTACAACGTCATCTAAGGCGCTTAAGAAAATCACGGGAATGGAACTGGTTTTTGGTGAAGCTTTCAACTTTGCACATACCTCATATCCATTCATATCTGGCATCATCACGTCCAGCAAAATTAGGGTCGGCGGAAACTCTTGCACTGTAGCGATCGCCCTTTGCCCGTTCAGCGCTTTACGAACCTGATACCCTTGTTCGGTCAAGATTGTAGATAAAAGCCGCACATTATCTGGCTTATCATCAACTACTAAAATGTTGGCTTGAATTGTAGGATATTGATGGCTGTCCATGCGATCGCTCACGGTAGTTTGTCAAGATAAAAGATATTAACACTTACGAAGTTTACCTCAAAAAAAATGCAACAGTAGAAATTCAGATTTTATCTCCTAAAAAGAGATGGCAAGGAGACGGTATTGGGGCTTAATGTTAGGTGTTTTTTAAATAAAACACTCTCCTAAGTTTAGATTAGTTGATGAAAACTGGTATTTTTACCTCGTCGCAACTGCTGACTGCGCTATATCTATAATATCGTCAAATAGGAAATCCTGCACCAAAGTAGTTAAATATTCTGCGGCTAAAGCAAACTCACTCGGCATTTCCTCAATCAACTTGACAATTTTATCGTCGCAACATTCATGAGCAGCATGAGATATCTTTTCTACCCACTCAAGAGGCATTTGGCAGAGTTGTGACTCGACAGATTGATTGCTACTCCCTCCGCTAATTTCGCTTTCATTTTCTCGTGGTGCATCAACAGATTCCTCGTAAATGTAACGTACTCCTAAAAGTTCTTCCATTTTCGCAAATAATATCTTTGCCTCGAAGGGTTTACGCATGAAATCATCGCAGCCTGCTCCTAAAATAGTTTGTCGTTCCTCTTCAAAAGCGCTAGCAGTAAGAGCAACTATTACAGTTTGTTTTCCGATCGGATGAGCTTTAATTTTTCTGGTTGCTTCATAGCCATCCATGACAGGCATCTGCATATCCATCCAGATCAGGTGCGGTTGCCAATCCTCCCATACAGCAATAGCTTCTTGACCATCTCTAGCTTCTCGCACGAGGATGCCTAGGGGTGACAATAATCTCTCTATGACTAGGCAGTTATCGGCGCGATCGTCAACAACCAAAATCCGGTATTCTGGTTGATTCGGTGCTAAACTAATTACTTTTTTCTGCGGTTTAAGGATTTTAATCTCGCTGGGAGTAGCCAGGTTAATTTTAATATCAAATGCAAACTTACTTCCCAACTCAGGTGTACTGCTGACAGTAATATCTCCTCCCATCATTTGTACAAATTTGCGGCTAATTGGTAAACCTAATCCAGTCCCCTGTTGAGACTTTTGACCTGTTTTTGTTTGCTCAAAGGGTTCAAATAACTTATTTATCTCTTCTGCGGCAATCCCAAGGCCAGTATCTTCAATTTCAAACTGAAGGCGTAAGAATTCCGGGCGAGGTTCATTCGCGTCTACACAATCAAAGTCCGCCAAGCTTTCGGACTGATTAAAACCAGTGCACCATCCGGGTTTTTTTTGTATAGCTGTGGCTTCAACCGCTAAGCTTGTGGAATGTTCAGAACCCGCGCCGGCAAGTTTTGTTTGTGTGTCCCCAAACTCTGCATTTTTAGCTCTCAAACTTTCTTGTCCCTGATTTTTTACTCGCAAAGTAACACTACCCATCTCTGTAAACTTGATCGCATTTCCTACAAGATTAATCAAAATTTGCCGCAATTTACCTTCATCTCCAGTAACAAAATGTGGTACGCCGTCACCCACTGCCAAATTTAGCTGCAATTTTTTAGATTTAGCTTTTAATCGAAACATTTCTTCTAAGGTTTTTAACAAGCGCATTAAATTAAAACTGCTTTCATTAAGCTGACTTCTTCCAGCTTCAATTTTGGACATTTCTAAAATGTCATTAATCAGGGCAAGCAAGTGTTCACCCGCGCGATTAATAATTTCTAGGTGCTGTTGGTGTTGATTGTTGAGAGATGAATCGCGCACCATCACCTGACTAAATCCGAGAATGGCATTCAGAGGAGTCCGCAATTCATGGCTCATAGAAGAAAGGAATTCGCTCTTGGCGCGGTTAGCTGTATCAGCAGCTACGACAGCTTTTTGTAATGCTTTTTCTGCTAATTTGCGATCGGCAATTTCTGTTTGAGCTTGTTCAAAAAGGGTGCATTGCTGGATAGCAATTGCTAGCTGCACGGAAATTTGCTTGAGAGATTCTATCTCAGAAGAGTCCCAATGCCTTTGACTGCGGCAGTGATGAGCAATGAGTAGCCCCCATAGTTTTTCACCTTGCAAAAGGGGAACGACTAGGTTAGCTTTAATTTCCAACTCGCTCAGTAAATTAACGTGGCACTCTGAAATACCTGCTGTATAAATATTGTCGATCGCGCGCAGGTGTCCCTGCTCGTAAACAGAGACGTAGTGTTCTCGAAAACAAGGGTCATTAATATCAATTCCCAAAATTGGCATCGTACCGACAGATACCGACTCGACGGCTATAAATCCACTCCAATCTGGATTAAAGCGGTAAATAACTGTCCTGTCTGTTGACAAAAACTGGCGCACTTCTTCCACCGCCATTGTCAGCACTTCTTCTAGGTTAAGAGAAGAACGAATTCGCTCTTGAATGGAATTAACGAGCCGCTCCCTTTTTACTTGCTGCTGCAAGGCGATTTCCGCCTGTTTACGAGCAGTAACATCTACTCCATAACCAACGCACTCCACAGGTATACCAGCAGCATCTTTGACTAACTTAACCTCATCGTATATCCAGCGATAACTACCGTCTTTGTGCCGTTCGCGGTATTCATAGGAAATCGATTCTTTTTCCAATATCTGAGCGAATGAAGTAGCAACAATCTCTCGATCGTCGGGATGAACCAGGCTATGCCAATCAAGGGAACCATCAAGAAATTCTCGCGCTTCGTAACCAATCATTGAAACAATATTATCGCTGACAAATGTTACGTCATAATTTCCCCCTAATTTGCAGCTAAAAATGACCGCCGGAGTAGTCGCCAGTAAATATTGCAAGCGTTCGGTGACAGAACGCAAGTTTAACTCAGCTTGCTTGCGATCGCGAGCTTCCATTGCTAAAGCTGCTATCTGTGCCACATAGCTAGCGAAGCTTTGTTCGTCGAGCGTCCAATTCCTGGTCGTTCCCTGATGTTCTAAACAAATTACACCCGCAATTTGTCCTTGATGGGTAATAGGAACATCTAGCATCGACGAAATGTTTAAAGGCGTCAAATAAGATTCGCTAAATTCTCGGGTGCGCGGATCTGTTTTGGCATCAACCGCTGCGATCGCCTGTTCTGTATTCAAAGCTTGGAAATAGCTAGGATAGTCAGCAACTTTTAGTTCTGCGCCGGCGCTGTGTTGATTGGGCCTCAGTTCGTAAAGATCCGCACAGCATAGTGAGGATTTATCTTCCTGATAAAACCAAATACTTGCCCTATCAACATTCAGGGTACGAGTTGCCATTTGCGTAATCTCTCTCAACGCCTCGGCGATATTTCCTTCGTAGATACTAGAATTTTTCGCTAATTCTAGCAAACCATTTTGTTGTTCTGTTAACCTAGTTTCTCGTTCGCGCAAAGCTGATTCAGCGGCTATTCTTTCTCTAATTTGTGCTTCTAAATAACCATTAATTTCTGTTAACTGTACGGTGCGCTCTTGGACTTTTATTTCTAAATCATCATAAGCGTGGCGCAACGCTAATTCAGCATCTTCACGCACCCCAATCTCAGTCTGCAACTTGCGATTTATGGCCTCTAATTCTTGGGGGGTTTTTAAAGACAAAAACTGGGGCAATAGTGTTACCATCGAGGCGGCGGTGTAGCAGGAAACCAGTGCAGTAATTCCTTTTTCAATCCCCGACAGCCAATAAGCGGAATGCCACAACGTCCAAATGTCTAGCAAGTGACCCGTGCCGCACAGAATAATAAATGCACCAAATAAAGCAAATATTCCTAAAAAAGGAACATCGCGCCGCTTGAAGATAAAATAAATTAGCATCGCCGGAATTGAATAGTAGGCGATCGCGATTAAAAAGTCCCCAGTTACGTGCAGCCACACTAAAGGCGTTTGCCAAAGATAGCAATGACCGTGAGGCATATACTGAGTAGGGGAAAAGATATTTTTGAGTGCTTCCCACATAATACTTGTTATTGGCAGATAATATGGATTTGATGATGCCTAAGTTAGGCAAAAAATAAAAGAAACCGAAAAATTTAGCTGGATTCAGCATTATTTATTAACGCCTCAACCCAGCTTGTTCATAACAGCTTGCTTTTCTACTAGGTGGCGCTCGCTAAATTGCGATCGCAAAGGAATTTCAATGATAAACTCCGTACCTCTCCCAACCTCGGATGTGCAGCGCAAATAACCTTCATGGGATTGAATAATCTGATAAGAAATCGCCAAACCCAGTCCGGTACCAGCACCGATAGGTTTCGTTGTATAAAATGGATCGTAAATTTTAGCGATCGCATCATAATCTATGCCAGTGCCATTATCAGCAATGTGAATCTGCACCCACTTGCCATCAACTAAAAGCGTGCGGATGCGAATTTTTAGCAGTGGGCAATAGGGGTTTTGTGAGTAGTCAAATAAATTATTTTCCCAATAGCCGTTGGTCGAATATCCCTGCTGTACAATCTGTTCTAAAGCATCAATAGCATTAGAACAAATATTCATAAATACTTGGTTAAGCTGTCCAGCGTAGCATTCCAATTCTGGCAAATCTCCATACTCTTTAATCACTTGAATAGGCGGACGGTTTGGTTGTTCTTTCAAGCGGTGCTGCAAAATCATTAAAGTGCTATCGAGACCTTCATGGATATTTACCTTTTTCATGTCGGCTTCGTCTAACCGGGAGAAAGTCCGTAAAGATTTAACAATTTCCCTAATTCGCTCTGCTCCAATTTTGAGCGAACCAAAAAGTTTTTGCAAGTCTTTTAAAATAAAATCGAGTTCGATAGTGTGAATCTTGTCTGCAATTTCCGGCGCCGGAGTGGGGTAATAAACTTGATAAGCCTTAATCAATTCTACAAGCTCTTTAATGTATTCCTCCGCAGGAATCAGATTGCCATAAATGAAGTTAACAGGGTTATTGATCTCGTGGGCAACCCCAGCTACCATTTGCCCCAAAGACGACATTTTTTCAGTTTGCACGAGTTGAGTTTGAGCGCCTTTAAGTTGTTGCAGAGCGTTCTCTAAATGCTGAGTTTGTTCTCGCAGTTTAGCTTCCGAGTGCCGCAATGAATTTTCAGCCAAAGAGCGATCGCGATTTTCCTGTAGCAAAAGTTCATTAGTGGATTCTAAAGCGATCGTCCTCTCTATCACCCGTTTTTCCAATTCTAGCATTAATTCCGAGAGTGCTTCTTGAGCTTGTTTGCGATCGCCAATCTCATTTTGTAAAGCTACATTTGCCACCGCCAATTGATCAGGACTGGGAATAGCCAAGATTTTTGGGATTAGTTCCACCAGCACTGCTGCTGTAGATAGCGAAATCAACGCCGTAATCGCTTTAAGAAAACCCGAGAACCAATAATTAGGATGCCACAGCGTCCATATTTCCATAATATGGGTAATTCCGCAGCAGATAATAAAAGAGCCAAACAGCATGAAAACCCAGTCAAAAGGCACGTCTTGCCGCTTTTTAACAATATAAATCAGCGTAATCGGTATCAAAAAATAAGCTACGGCTATCAAACCATCGGACAAAACGTGTAGCCCCACTAATCCCGGCTTCCACAAGTAGCAATGACCGTGAGGAATAAAATAATTTGAAAACATTTCATGAACCATTTGCATCAAATTAACTCGGTTATTTGCTAAAATTTTTCAGAGGTGATTACAGGAAAATTTTAAAAAAATGCTGGCACACAAATAAGAATTAGGCTTTTGGCCTTCACACTTGTGATGAGTAAATGCAGCGATCTGAAACTATTGTTAATTAAATTAACATCAATCGACTCAGCTTTAGCAAAGTCAACTGTCACATTTTTAATTCTGCCTTCACTACCAACTGTGACACCGACATGACATTTTGGCCAACGATCAAGAAAAACTGAGCGCAGATTCCTTTCCAGTAGGAGCGCCAGCGCCCATTAAAATTGGGTTGTAGCACTGAGTGACCAGTCAGGCAACGGGGTAATTACCAGATTTAACGGATGTCACGGATTTAAATTAACGAAGAGAACCATTCTCAAAAACCTGTAGAGGTGGGTTCACTTTTGTACCTTTGAAAAGTGCAGACAGCTTAAATACACCCGCCCCCACCCCGCGAGGGAATTCTTGATCATTGACAGTGATACTCTTCGGGGAGATTTAACCGATTTGACCAATTACCCCATGAAAAATGTCGCGACAGTATCGTGTCGCAATCCAATCGGCGATCGCTCTGAGCTTTACACTCAATCATAAGTGATAATATCAACGATACACTTATATGGTTATTGCTCGTTATGACGATAGATGAGGTACTACAGCTAACTCGTGTGCGATTACAAAAAGATTTATATCCCATACAAGAAATCATACTCCGCCAAGTTTGGGAAGGAAAGACTTATACAAGTATCGCATCTGCCTCTCATTACGGAGAGCATTACCTGAGAAACATCGCCTCGTCCTTGTGGCAATCTCTCTCTCAAATCTTGCAGACATCTATTAGCAAATCAAATTTTCGCTCTTGTGTAGAATCACGTTCCCTGACCACAGAGGAACGAGAATTAATTGAAGAATTCACCCGCAGCCAATGCCTCGCAACACCTTTAGAATTTCCCGGATCTCCCGTACCCCTCGGTTCGCCATTTTATATCCATCACCCGCTAATTGAAGAACTCGCCTATCGAGAGATTACCAAACCAGGAAGTGTGCTGCGGATTAAGGCTCCCAGGAAGATGGGAAAAAGTTCCCTTCTGCTAAGGATTTTAGATCGTGCAAGTTCTCTTGACTATCGAACAGTAAGTTTAGATTTTCAGCAAGCCGAGGAAGCTGTTTTAGCTAATATCGATAAATTTTTACGCTGGTTTTGTGCCAATATCAGCCGTCACCTAGGATTACCACCTCTATTAGATGATTATTGGGATGAAGACATGGGTAGCAAAGTAAGCTGCACCATCTATTTGCAACAATATGTATTAGCAAAAATAAGTACGCCTCTTGTGTTAGCTTTAAATGAAGTAAATAAAATTTTTGAGTATCCCAAAATTGCCCGAGAATTTTTGCCACTGCTGCGAAGCTGGCATGAAGAAGCAAAGCGGATTAAAACCCTGGAAAAACTGCGGTTAATCGTTCTTCACTCCACAGAAATTTATATTCCTTTAAAGCTCACGGAATCGCCTTTTAATGTCGGTTTGCCGCTGCAATTGCCCTATTTTACAGAAGAGCAGATAGTTGCTTTAGCCCAGCGTCACGGACTGGATTGGACAGATGGCCCCAATGGCGATCGACTGATGGCAATGGTGGGGGGACATCCTTATCTGGTGCGGCTAGCTCTTTACCACCTCTGTCAAAACAGTGTAAGGCTAGATCAGCTACTACAAGAAGCTCCGACAATAGCGGGAATTTATAAAGATTACTTGCGGAGTTTTTGGACCACATTCCAAGAGTATCCCGAACTTGCGGTTGCAGTTAAACAAGTGGTAAAATCGGAACACGGAGTGGAATTAGATCCGATATTGGCTTCTAAATTATTTAGTATGGGGCTGATTCATATCGATAACAACCGCTGTACGCTAAGCTGCGAGTTGTACCGCCTGTATTTTAGTTCGCACAACTTTATTTAGAGCTGGCTTTAGAGTTTATTTGCGTAATCCAATATCCGCCTTAAAAACTCGACTTTTTCTGGCGCTTAGAAATCGCTGCTATACAAACAAAGTCCGCCTATGCGGACTAAAAAACAGGCATAAATTAACCAGAAGTTAGCATAATTTATCATAAATTATATTATAATACAGCTCCAGCACCACATCCTTACCTCTAAATAAATTCCCTACATACTCAGCTTTAAACCCACCCATAAACCGCATGACCCAGGTAACATACCAAATTGGTGGCAGTCTCGCCAGTGATGCGCCTACATACGTAGTGCGGCAAGCAGATTCCGAACTGTATGAAGCCTTAAAAGCTGGCGAATTTTGTTACGTCCTTAACTCCCGGCAAATGGGCAAATCTTCTCTCTTAGTCCGTACCCTGCACCGGCTGCAAGCCGAAGGATTTCAATGCAGCACGATCGACATGACCCGCATCGGTAGCGAAAATATCACTCCCTTACAGTGGTATAAAGGAATTGTTGGGGATTTGTGGCGCAGTTTCAATCTGGTAGGAAAAGTTAATTTAAAAACTTGGTGGCGCGACGAGGAAGAGGTCTCATTTTCGCAAACATTGAGTCATTTTATTGAAGATATCGTGCTGGTCAATTTTCCTCACGAGCGGATATTTATATTCATCGATGAAATCGATAGCATTCTCAGTTTGGATTTCGCTGTCGATGATTTTTTTGCCTTAATTCGGTTTTGCTACAATCAGCGAGCGATTAATCCAGAGTATAACCGCATTACTTTTGCAATTTTTGGAGTAGCCACGCCAAGCGATTTAATTGCAGACAAAAAGCGAACTCCTTTTAATATCGGTCGTGCTATAGATTTGCAGGGTTTTGAACTGCACGAAGCCCAACTATTAGTTAAGGGATTAGAGAGTGCCGTCAGTAATCCTCATGCCGTTCTCAAACAAATATTAGCTTGGACTTCAGGACAGCCATTTCTCACCCATAAAATTTGCTATTTGGCGTATAGATCCAGCCTAGAAACGGCGGGAGGATTAGTAAATATTCCCCCTGGAGCCGAGGCATTTTGGGTGGATAGTTTAGTACGATCGCAAATCATCGATAAATGGGAATCGCAAGACGAACCGGAGCATTTAAAAATGATAGGCGCTCGCATCCTGAGAAACGAACAACGCGCCGGAAGATTACTCGGCATTTACCAGCAAATTCTGACCCCCCCGCCTTCGGCTCCCCCCCTTACTAAGGGGGGGCTAGGGGGGGTATCAACCGATGACAGCCGAGAACAAATAGAACTATTGCTATCGGGTTTAGTGGTAAAGAATGCAGGCTATTTGCAGGTAAAAAATAGAATTTATCAAGAAGTATTTAATATAGAATGGGTAGAGAAACAATTAGGGCAACTGCGTCCTTACTCCCAATCTTTCGATGCTTGGGTCGCTGCCAAACAAACAGATGATTCGCGCCTTTTGAGGAGACAAGCCTTAAAAGATGCTCAAATCTGGATGCAGGGAAAAAGTTTGAGCGATTTAGACTATCAGTTTTTAGCAGCTAGCGCCGAACTCGACAAGCAAGAAATGCAAGTAACCTTAGAAGCAGAAAGGTTAAAAGAAGTCGAAAAAAATGCCAGACGGCAAAAGTGGTTTATTGCTGCACTCTCTTTCGCATTAGCCATCGCCCTGTTTCTCGGAACAGCAGCTTTTTGGCAATATCGCCATGCTACCTTGAGCGAAATCGAAGCGATCGCCACCTCATCCGAAGCCCTCTTTACCTTAGAGCGAAAATTAGACAGCCTCATTGCCGCCATCAAAGCCAAGCGCAAACTGCAACAACTCGGCAGCACAAATTCCGAACTAGAAAATCGCGTGCAATTATTACTAGAGCAGGCAGTTTATGGAGCTTCCGAGTTCAACCGCTTGTCAGGACAACAGGCGACACTGTTTAGATTAGCAATCAGTCCCGACGCTCAGACCATTGCCTCCTCAAGTACAGAGACAGTGGTCAAACTCTGGCAGCGAGATGGCACCCTTGTTGCCACTCTTCCCCACAACGCTGTGGTATGGAGGGTGGCTTTTAGCCCCGATAGCAAACTCCTCGCTTGCGCCAGTGAAGATGGCACAGTTAAACTTTGGCAGCAAAAGGGAACGTCTTGGCAGAACCCCAAACTCTTACACACCCTTGAGGGACACAGCACCGAGTTTAACGGTCTAGCCTTCAGCCCAGATGGGGAGATTTTAGCCGCATCCGGTGAGAATAACACCGTTAAACTCTGGGACAAAAACGGCAATTTATTAACCATTCTCGATCGTACCGATGCGGTGAGGAGCCTGAGCTTTAGCCCCAACGGGGAAATGCTCGGTAGCGGCAGTACGGAGGGTACGATCCGATTGTGGAAAAAAAACGGCCCATTCTGGGTCTCCGTAAAGTTACTGCGAGCGTTTCAAGGGCATAGCGCTGCCATTTGGAATGTCAAGTTCAGTCCTGACAGCGAGATATTTGCCTCCGCGAGCATGGATAAAACTGTTAAACTTTGGCGCTCCAATGCTCCCCTAGACGAAGAGTTACACCCAGGCACGTTGCTTACGTCGGGGAACCCGCCAACGCAAGTGCCTCCCCTACAAACCCTTAAGGGTCACGCATCTGGCGTTGAGAGTCTAGATTTAAGTCCTGACGGTGAGATTATCGCCACAGGCAGCGATGATCGAACCATTAAATTTTGGAGCAAAGACGGTAAAGAGCTGAGAACTTTTAGAGGACATAGCAGTGCCGTGTGGGATATCAATTTCAGTCCTGACGGCACTTTCATTGCTTCGCTGGGTGTAGGAAATGATGTCAAACTTTGGCAGCCGAAAAACATTTTTTTCTTGCCCCTGCAAGGTCACGACGCTGCTCTTTATGCTGCTGCTTTCGCTGCTGACGGTAAAATCGTCGCCACTGCAAGTATAGACGGCACGGTGAAACTTTGGTGCGTCGATGGCACGTTGCACAAAACGCTCAAGGAGGGCACAGGAGAGCTTTGGGATTTGGCATTCAGTCCTGACGGTAAACTTATTGCCGCGGGGGGCGAAAAAACAGTTAAACTCTGGCATAAGGATGGCAGATTCCTGCGAGAAATCAAGGCACACAACGGAATCGTTTACGGAATTACTTGGAGTCCTGACGGTAAAATTCTTGCCTCCGCAAGTGCAGACGGCACGGTGAAACTCTGGCAGCCAGACGGGGCAGGCACGGGGGCACTGCCCCTACGAACTCTGAAGCTAGATGGCAGCACCTTCTGGAGTGTGGCCTTTAGCCCTGATGGAAAAGCTCTAGCCGCCGTCAATAGCAGCGGCGCGATCGCGATCTGGAAACTAGATGGCACTTTGTTGCAGGCGATTGATGCCCATCAAGCTTTGATTAAGAAAGTCAGTTTCAGTCCCGATGGCAAGATGCTCGCCTCAGCCAGTATGGATAGCACCGCCAAACTCTGGAAATTAGATATCTCATCGACTCTTATTGACTCTTCGGTTCCTCACTCTTTACAGATCCTGCGAACGCTTAAAGGTCACACACAGGCACTGATGGGAGTTTCCTTTAGCCCGGATGGTGAGATCGTCGCTACGGCAAGTCTGGATAACACTGTGAAACTCTGGAACAAAGAGGGCATCTTGCTGAGGACGCTCGCGGGGCATACAGGTATAGTGACAGGAGTTTCCTTCAGTCCCGACGGCACTTTCCTTGTTTCCGCCAGCCATGACGAAACGGCGATTTTGTGGAATGTGAAGCGAATTCTCAATACAGACCCTCTGGTGTTTGGCTGCGACTGGGTGCGGGATTATTTGCGAACGAATGCCGATGTGAAGGAGGAGGACAGACATTTGTGCGATGCAGTGGGCGATCGCTAAATTATCCGAAACAATTAACTATCAATTATGAAAGATTACTCTTACCAAATTGGTGGCAGTCTCGCCAGTGATGCGCCTACCTATGTTGAACGACAAGCAGATTCCGAACTCTACGAAGCCTTAAAAGCAGGCGACTTTTGTTACGTCCTCAACTCGCGACAGATGGGTAAATCTTCTCTATTAGTCCGCACCCTGCACCGATTGCAAGCTGAAGGATTTCTATGCAGCACGATCGACATGACCCGCATCGGTAGCGAAAATATCACTCCCTTACAATGGTATAAAGGAATTGTTGGGGATTTATGGCGCAGTTTCCATCTTTTAGGGCAACTTAACTTAAAAACATGGTGGAAAGAACAAGAAGAAGTTTCTCTCCTGCAAAGATTGAGTCAATTTATTGAAGAGGTATTATTAGCGAGATTTCCGAACGAGCGACTTTTTATATTTGTCGATGAAATTGATAGTATTTTAAGCTTGGATTTTCCCGTAGATGACTTTTTTGCCTTGATTCGTTATTGTTACAACCAACGAGCAATTAATCCCGAATACAACCGAATTACCTTCGCGATTTTTGGAGTAGCTACACCCAGCGATTTAATCGCTGATAAAAATCGGACACCTTTTAATATCGGACAAGCGATCGATTTGTCAGGATTTAGCTTAGAAGAAGCGCAACCATTAGCGAAAGGGTTAGAAAATGTCATAGCCAATCCGCAAGCAGTTCTCAAAGAAATCTTAGCTTGGACGGAAGGGCAGCCATTTTTAACTCAAAAAATATGTGAATTAGTGGTAAGAATAGCGCGCGCATCCCACAGCGGGCATTTAAAAATCCTACCGGGAACCGAGGAATTTTTTGTGGAATCGGTGGTGAGAGAAAACATCATCTATAAATGGGAATCGCAAGACGAACCAGAGCATTTAAAGACAATCCGCGATCGCATCTTGCGAAACGAGCAGCGCATGGGTAGATGGCTGGGAATTTACCAGAAAATTTGGCAAGGAGTGCCAGTGCCAACCGATGACAGTCGAGAACAAATAGAATTGCTACTCAGTGGCTTGGTAGAAAAACAACAAGGTTTCCTGAAAGTAAAAAATCGAATTTATCAAAGAGTTTTTGACAGCGAATGGATCGAAACAAAATTAGGATTACTACGTCCTTACTCGCAAAACTTAGATGCGTGGTGGGCGACAAAACAACAAGATAAATCGCGCCTATTGCGGGGACAAGCATTGAAAGACGCTCAAGATTGGGCGCGAGGAAAAAGTTTAAGTGACCTAGATTATCAGTTTTTATCCCAAAGTGAAGAATTAGACCGCATCGAAGTGCAACAAGCACTAGAAGCAGCACGACTAACAGAAGTTGAAGCGCGACTGTTCGAGCAGAAAAAAAATGCCAAACGACAAAAACACTTTATAGTAACACTCAGTATGGCATTAATCTTAGCTTTAGGATTGGGAGCGATCGCCTTTTCACAATATCATCAAGCCACTCAAAGCCAACGCAACGAAAAAATTGGCAAAATTCAAAGCATAACGCGGTATTCCGAAGCCCTATTTGCCTTAGATAAGCGGTTAGATGCCTTAATAGAAGCCCTCAAAGCCAGAAAAGAACTACAACTATTAAACGGCACAGATCGCCAGACAAATGGCATGGTTGAATCTGCCCTACGTCGAGCAATTTATGGAGCAATTGAATATAACCGTTTTTCAGGCAATAGTGGTTGGATGAATGCCTTAGCCATTAGTCCTGATGAGGAGATGATCGCTGTGGGGACAAGCGACGGGGAGGTGCAAATTTGGCATCAAGATGGCAGATTAATTCGCACCTTCAAAGCACATATAGCACCCGTTCTAGGAATTGCCATCAGTCCCGATCGTCAGCTTATCGTTTCTGGGAGTGGAGACTTAACAATTAAACTCTGGCAGCTTAACAGTAGCACAGATAAAGCAGCACTACCTTTACACACTCTCACAGGACATAAAGCTCCAATTTACAGCGTCAAGTTTAGCCAAGATGGAGAATTAATTGTCTCAGCTTCCCAAGATAGTACGGTGAAACTCTGGCGGCGCAATGGCACATTATTCAAGACATTAACAGGGCATCTTGGCGTAGTCAGGAAAGCAGTTTTTAGCCCAGATGGAGAGTTAATTGCCTCCGCTTCTGAAGATAGCACTGTGAAAATTTGGCGGCGTGATGGCACCTTGCTCAAAACGCTTTCACAAAATGAATCTCCTGTTTTATCCATTATCTTTAGTCCTGATGGTAAGGCGATCGCTGCGGGCACTGGAGACGGTACTATTAAACTCTGGCACCGTGACGGCACTTTGTTAAGAACAATTGCCGCCCATGAGGCAGGAGTTCAGGCATTAGCTTTTAGCCCCGATGGAGAAACCATCGCCTCTGGTTCTGATAACCAAATACTCAAACTCTGGAACATTGACGGCACCTTACTCACCACGATCAAAGCACATGGCAGCGCAATTAGCGATCTTTCATTTAGTCACAATGGCGAATATCTTGCATCGACTTCTTTTGATGGCACTGTTAAACTCTGGAAATTCAGTAATTCCTTGCTGACAATTCTACGGAGACATACTGCTGGCGTTTGGGGAGTAGCTTTAAGCAAAAATCAAAGATTAGTTGTTTCATCAAGTGGAAACGAGGTTTTGCTTTGGCACAGGAACCGTAACTTACTGAGGCGATTTGAGGGCCGCAACTCTGCGTTTAGTGGTGTTGATATCAGTCCCGATAGCAAAATTATTGCTGTCGCTAGTGCAGACAAATCAGTTAAACTTTGGAGTGCTGATGGCACTTTATTAAAGACTCTCCCAGGAGGAGTTGATATGAGGAGAGTTGTTTTTAGTCCTGACGGCAAAATTATAGCTTCTTCCAGTGGGGATAGAACAGTAAAACTTTGGCAGTTAGACGGAACCGAATTGACTACCCTCAGAGGACATAAAGCTGGGGTTTGGGGGGTAGCTTTTAGTCCTGATGGGAAGGTTATTGCTTCAACAAGTGGAGATAAGACAGTTAAGCTTTGGCGGCTTGATGGTAGGTTAATTAAGACCATTCAAGGTCACAGTAGTTTAGTTTTTGGTGTAGCTTTCAGCCCGGACGGCGAGGTAATTGTTTCGGCGAGTGATGACAAAACGGCTAAACTTTGGAGTCGTGATGGTAAGTTGCTACACACTCTCAAGGGACATATTTCTGGAATTTGGAGTGTGGCTTTTAGTCCTGACAATAAAACGATCGCTACAGGAGGTAGTGACGGTATGATTAAACTTTGGCAACGTGACGGCAATGAGATTACCACTTTAATTGGACATAACGCACGGGTGGGGTCTTTAGTTTTTAGTTCTGAGGGCAAAACTCTTGCTTCTGCTTCAGAGGATAAAACAGTAATTCTCTGGAATTTAGAGGAGAGTGTAGAGTTAGATCGGGTACTAGCCTCTGGATGCGATCGCGTGCGAGATTATTTGCGAACAAATGCCGACGTAAAGGAGGAGGATAGACATTTGTGCGATGCCGTGGGCGATCGCTAAATTATCCGAAACAATTAACTATCAATTATGAAAGATTACTCTTACCACATTGGTGGCAGTCTCACAACTGATGCGCCTACCTATGTCCAACGACACGCAGATATCGAACTTTATCAAGCCTTAAAACGAGGCGAGTTTTGCTACATTCTCAATTCGCGACAAATGGGCAAATCTTCCCTTCTTGTTCGCACCTTCCATCGATTGCAAGCCGAAGGATTTCAATGCAGCACGATCGACATGACCCGTATCGGTAGCGAAAACATTACTCCTTTACAGTGGTATAAAGGAATTGTTGGGGATTTGTGGCGCAGTTTCAATCTGGTAGGAAAAGTTAATTTAAAAAGCTGGTGGCAAGAGCAAGAAGAAGTTTCTCTCCTGCAAAGATTGAGTCAATTTATTGAAGAGGTACTATTAGCGAGATTTCCGAACGAGCGAATTTTTATATTTGTCGATGAGATTGATAGTATTTTAAGTTTAGATTTTCCTGTCGATGACTTTTTCGCATTGATTCGTTATTGTTACAATCAACGAGCCATTAATCCAGAATATAACCGGATTACCTTCGCGATTTTCGGAGTAGCTGCGCCCAGTGATTTAATTTCCGATAAAAATCGGACACCTTTTAATATCGGACAAGCAGTAGATTTGCCCGGTTTTTCCTTGGAAGAAGCCTCTCCTTTAACTCAAGGGTTAGAGAGTGTAGTTAGTAATGCCGAGGCAATTATGAAAGCAATATTAGCTTGGACTTCTGGGCAACCATTTCTGAGCCAAAAGCTGTGTAAATTGATAGTAAGAGCAACGCTAGAATCTCACAGTGACGTGCTGATAATTCCCCCGGGAACGGAAGGATTTTTTGTGGAATCTGTCGTGCGATCGTACATCATCCAGAATTGGGAATCTCAAGACGAACCAGAGCATTTAAAGACGATCCGCGATCGCATCCTGAGAAACGAGCAACGTGCTGGCAGACTACTAGGCATCTATCAAAAAATCTTACAAGGAGTGGAAGTACCCACCGATGACTCGCGAGAACAGGTAGAACTATTGCTGTCTGGTTTGGTAGTAAAATCTCAGGGGTTTTTACAGGTAAGAAACCAGATTTATCAAGAAGTATTTAACAAAAAATGGGTAGAAAAAAATCTCGCTTCCTTGCGTCCATATTCTCAAGCCTTTGATGCTTGGATAAATTCCAAGCAGACCGATCAATCCCGACTGTTGCGCGGACAGGCATTGAAAAATGCTCAAGCTTGGGCCCAGGGTAAAAGTTTGAGTGACTTAGATTATCAGTTTTTAGGCGCTTCTGAAGAATTAGACCGCAGAGAAATGCAGGTAGGATTGGAAGCAGAACGGGCTAAAGAAATTGAAGCCAGACTAACGGAAGAACAAAAAAGATTAGCTGTAGAGAAAAAAAGTTCTAAGCGGCAAAGATTTTTGCTTTTTGTAGTAACAATAGCATTAATTATCGCCTGTGCATTGGGGGTAGCGGTGTATTTTCAGTATCGGCAAACTGCTGTCAGCGAAATCAAAGCGATCGCCAAATCTTCCGAAGCACTATTCGCCTCCAATCAAAAACTAGACGCATTCATAGAGGCAATCAGAGGAAAGCGACAACTGCAAAAGTTAGGTGGTGTAGACCCAGAACTCGAACGCTCAGTTAAAGAAGCTCTCCATCAAGCTGTTTATGGAGCAGTTGACTATAATCATTTATCGGGGCATAACAATGTGGTGAATGATGTCACATTCAGTCCTGATGGGGAACTCATCGCCTCAGCTTCTGCCGACAAAACGATCGATCTTTGGGAAAAAGACGGTACAAGACTAGGAATGCTTCAAGGGCACAACAATGCAGTTTGGGGAGTCGTATTTAACCCCAGAGGGAATTTAATTGCTTCGGGTTCGGCGGATAAAACAGTCAAACTTTGGCGTAAAAACAGTACAAAATCAACCAAGGTCAAGCCGAGTTATACCTTATGGCAGACCTTAAAAGGACATACCGATAATATTTCACAAGTCGCGATCGCTCCTAACAATCAAACTATTGCTTCTGCTTCTAAAGATAAAACAGTTAAACTCTGGAGTACAGACGGTAAACTGCTGAGAACTCTCACCGGACATACAGATGAAGTTAACAGCGTTGCCTTTAGCCCGGACAGTCAAACTATTGCATCTGCTTCTAAAGATCAAACCATCAAACTCTGGAATGCAGACGGTAAACTGATCAGAACCCTCACCGGACATACGGATAGAGTTATGAATGTTGCCTATGCGCCCGCAGGCTACGCCAACAGCCCTTCAGAATATCTCATTGCCTCGGCGAGTGCGGATAAAACAGTCAAACTTTGGAAGCTTGACGGAACTTTAGTCAAAACCCTAACTGGACACAGCGATGCCGTGACCAAAATCGCTTTTAACCCTCAAGGTGGTTTGCTTGCCTCGGCAAGTCTAGACAGAACAGTCAAACTGTGGCAGCTTGACGGGACTCTGGTAAAAACCCTGCTAGTCGCGAAGGATGTCGTCTCTGGATTGGCTTGGAGTCCTGACGGGAAAATCTTTGCCTCATCCAGTTGGGATGGCCCGATCGCACTCTGGAAGCTTGATGATAGTTTGCTGAAGACTCTTAACGGACATCAAGCATCAATTTACACCATAAAATTTAGTCCTGATGGTAAGACAATTGCCACCGCCAGTCGTGACAATACCGTTAAACTTTGGCCGCTTGATGGTAGCTTAATTCGCACTTTCCCTAAACAAGCTGATAAAGTTTTCGGAGTAGATTTCAGCCCAAAGGGAGACACGATTGCGACAGGTGGTTATGACAGCACTGTTCGATTGTGGCGACTAGATGGAACCTTAATCAAGACTTTTACTGGACATCAAGGTAGAGTTTTCGCGGTTGATTTCCATCCCGATGGGCAGTCACTCGCCTCCGCGGGTGAGGACAAAACGGTCAAAGTCTGGAGGATTGACGGCACCCAATTAGCAACTCTCAAAGGACATAGCGATCACATTAACGGAGTGGCATTTAGTCCCGATGGAAAGCTCATTGCCTCTGGTAGTGTGGATGGCACTGTCAAACTTTGGCAGTGGGATAATGCGATCGCCTCTGGAAAGCCCAGCTACAAGCTTCTACACACTTTAACAAGCCATCGCCGTCAGGTAGCGGGAGTGGCATTTAGCCCTGACGGCAAGACTCTCGCTTCAGCAGGTATGGATAGCATGGTGAGACTTTGGCGGTTGGATGGTACAGAAATTAGAGCCTTAAAGGGACACAAAAATGGGGTATTCGGAGTCGCATTTAGCCCCGATGGCAAGACTCTCGCCTCAGCAAGTTTTGACGGGACAGTTAAACTTTGGAGCTACGATGGTCAAGAGCTTGAAACCTTAAAAGGACATAGCGATGGGGTGTTCGGAGTCAGCTTTAGCCCTGATGGGAAGTTAGTCGCTTCAGCCAGTCAGGATACCACAGCAATTGTGTGGAATTTAGAGCGAATTTTCCAGCTCGATTTTCTCCAGTATGGATGCGACTGGGTGTGGGATTATCTGCAAACGAATGTCGAAGTGAAGGAGGAAGATAGGCATCTGTGCGATCGAGTGGGCGATCGCTAAATTATCCGAAACAATTAACTATCAATTATGAAAGATTACTCTTACCAAATTGGTGGCAGTCTCACAACTGATGCACCTACCTATGTCGAACGACAAGCAGATATCGAACTTTATCAAGCCTTAAAACGAGGCGAGTTTTGCTACATTCTCAATTCGCGGCAAATGGGCAAATCTTCCCTTCTCGTTCGCACCCTGCACCGACTGCAAGCAGAAGGATTTAAATGCAGCACGATCGACATGACCCGCATCGGCAGCGAAAACATTACTCCTTTACAATGGTACAAAGGAATCGTTGGGGATTTGTGGCGCAGTTTCCATCTTGTAGGAAAAGTCAAGTTAAAAACTTGGTGGCAAGAACAAGAAGAAGTTTCTCTCCTCCAAAGATTGAGTCAGTTTATTGAAGAGATTTTATTGACCCGATTTCCGGAGGAGCGAATTTTTATATTTGTCGATGAAATTGATAGTATTCTCAGTTTAGATTTTACCGTCGATGATTTTTTCGCCTTGATTCGTTTCTGCTACAATCAACGAGCTATCAATCCAGAATATACCCGCATTACCTTCGCGATTTTTGGAGTAGCTACACCCAGCGATTTAATCGCCGATAAAAATCGGACACCTTTTAATATCGGACAAGCGATCGATTTGTCAGGATTTAGCTTAGAAGAAGCGCAACCATTAGCGAAAGGGTTAGAAAATGTCAGAGCCAATCCGCAGGCAGTTCTCAAAGAAATCTTATATTGGACAGGAGGACAGCCATTTTTAACGCAAAAAATATGTGAATTAGTAGTAAGAATGGCGGGGTCAGCCCACAGCGGGGATTTAAAGATACCACCGGGAACCGAGGGATTTTTTGTGGAATCATTGGTGAGAGAAAACATCATTAATAAATGGGAATCGCAAGATGAGCCGGAGCATTTAAAGACTATTCGCGATCGCATTATTCGCAACGAACAACTCACTGCACGTAGCTTAGGCATCTATCAAAACCTCTTACAATGGGGTAAAATTGAAGCGGATGATAGTCGAGAGCAGATCGAACTGCTACTATCAGGTTTGGTCGTAAAACAACAAGGTTTTTTACAGGTAAGCAACCCGATTTATCAAGCAGTTTTTCACATACAATGGGTAGAAAAACAGTTAGAGCAACTGCGTCCTTATTCCCAAGCTTTCAATGCTTGGCTCGCTTCTAAACAAACCGATGAATCGCGATTGTTGCGCGGACAATCGCTAAAAGACGCTTCCTATTGGGCCCAGGGAAAAAGTTTGAGCGATTTGGATTATCACTTTTTAGCCGCTTCTAGTGAATTAGACAGGCTGGAAGTGCAGCAAGCGCTGGAAGCAGCGAGGCTTAGAGAAGTTGAAGCCAGACTCACAGAAGAACGCAAGCGGTTAGTTTTAGAGCGAGAGACAGCGAAGCGGCAGCGAAGATTTCTTGGGGCGCTCAGCGCAGCGCTAATAGTTGCGATCGCCTTTGGCATTCTCGCCCTCTGGCAATATCATTACGCCATCACCAGCGAGCAGCAAGCCCGCATCAGCGAAGTTCAAGCCCTCACCTCCTCATCGGCTGGGCAATTCGCATCCCAACAGCGATTAGATGCCCTCGTGAGCGCCATCAAAGCCAGACGCAGGCTCGACAGTCTCGTGCATTCCAGCCCGCAGTTGCCATCTCAAGTTCAACAAGTGCTGCAACAAGCCATCTATGGAACGGCAGAATTCAATCGTCTTTTGGGGCATTCCAGCCCGGTTCTGGCAGTTGATGTCAGCCCAGACGGTCAACTCATCGCCACCGGAGGCGGCGACCAAACAGCCAAGGTGTGGCAACGGGATGGTACCTTGCTGCACACTCTTGATCACACGATCAGCAGCGTCTACGCCCTTCGTTTTACTCCCGACAGCCAGCGCCTGGTAACATCCAGCGTGGACGGCAACATTTATCTGTGGAGTCGGGAAGGCAAACTGCTCAAAACCTTTCAGGGACACAAGGCTGCGATCTGGGCGATCGCCGTGAGTCCAGACGGTCAGCGCATCGCCTCCGCCAGTGAAGACAGCACCATTCGCCTGTGGAGTGTTGATGGCAAACTGCTCAAAACCCTGAGCGGACATCAAGGTGCCGTTTGGGGTGTTGCCTTTAGCCCGGATGGAAACCTGCTCGCCTCTAGCAGCACAGATAAAAAGGTCAAGGTCTGGACTCTAGATGGCGAACTCGTGAGAACCCTAGAAGGTCACAGCGCAACCGTTTGGGACGTTGAGTTCGCTTTGCTTGCAGACAATAGCGGCGCAAAACGTCCCGCCATTATCTCTGCCAGCGCTGACAACACTGTCAAACTCTGGCAACCCGACGGCACCCTGCTACGAACTCTTAGCGGTCACAGTTCGGAAGTGTTTGAAGTCGCAGTCAGCACAGCAGGCGATGTGATTGCTTCCGCCAGCGCCGACCAAACCATTAACCTCTGGAAGCCGGACGGGACACTTTTGAAAGTCCTCAAAGGGCATCAATCGGGAATTAGAGGCGTTACATTTGTTCCCAGCAGTCAAATGGTTGTCTCTGCTAGCGACGACAATACAGCCCGACTGTGGAACCCGATAAACCCCTTCTCGAAAGTCCTTTATGGACATGGCGGCACGATTTGGGATGTGGATTTCTCCCCCGAAGGTCAGATGCTAGCTTCAGCCAGTACGGATGGCAGTTTCAAGCTCTGGGCGCGAGAGGGCACGTTACTGAAGTCTTTTGCCACAGATAAGGCTGCCGTTCGCTCTGTTGCTTTCCTCTCTGGTGCTAGCTTTGCCAATCCTGCGATCGCACCTTTCCTTGCTACCGCTAGTGAAGATAAAACAATTAAATTCTGGCAGTTCGACGGGACGCTACTGAAAACCATAACAGGTCATGAAGCTGGAGTTTGGGATATCTCCCCAAGTCCAGATGGTCGGCTACTGGCTTCTGCTAGCAACGATAAAACCGTCAAACTGTGGAACAAGGACGGCAGGGCGGGCACGGGGGCATCGCCCCTACGAACTTTCACAGGGCATCGGGCCAGGGTTTACGATGTGGACTTTACCCCTGACGGACAGAGGCTGCTTTCAGCTAGTAGCGACAGCACTGCTCGGTTGTGGAGTCTTGACGGTAGGTTTTCCAAGACCCTAAAGGGTCATCGCAGCCCTGTTTGGGAAGTTGCCATCAGTCCAGACGGTCGCACTTTGGCAACTGCCAGCAGGGATGACACGATTAAACTGTGGACGATCAATGGCACGTTGCTCAAAACCCTCCAGGGAAATACTAGAGGCATGATGGCAGTTGATTTCAGTCCTAACGGTCAAATGCTGGTGGGGGGAGGCTCAACTGGCGCACTCAAACTTTGGAAAACCGACGGGACAGAAATAACGACGCTAACCGGACATGAAGGGAACGTTTGGGGAGCGGCGTTCAGTCCCGATGGCAAACTCATTGCCTCCGCCGGGGACGATCGCACGGTGATTTTATGGGATATAGAGCGTATTCTCAAACTCGATGAACTGGGTTATGCGTGCGATCGCGTGGGGGATTATCTGCGAACCAATGCGGAAGTTAAGGAGGAGGACAGACATTTGTGCGATCGTATTAAAACGGAATAATATCAAGTCCGCTTTATTAGGAAAAAGAGATTAATATGTGTGGCTATAGCATCAGAATATTAGAGGATATTTATCATCCTTGGCTACTTTTTATTGGAAGATGCTATAATACTAAATCCGGATTAAATACTCCTTTTATCTCACTCTGCGGACTCAGACTTCGTTTGTTTAGTAGCGGTTTTAACCGCCGAAGGATACGCAGAATGATCGAGGGTATAGACAAACCGGATTTAGTATAATAATTACAGAGTAATGAAATCGTTAGCAGTGAGAATACCGGGGGTAATATTGTTAAGCTTCGCCAACAATTGATTGGTTCCCGTCACCGTAATCAAAGTTTGATTGTTGCTGGAAGTAATACTGAGTTGATTAAAACTCAAATCAGAATTCAACCCAATTAAATCCTCTCCCCTGCGGAAATCATTAATGATGTCGCTACCCGAACTTTGATTGAGGAAAAACACATCATTTCCCGAACCTCCCGTCAATGTATCGTCCCCAACATCCCCGGAAAGGAAATCTGCACCGCTGCCACCACTGAGAATATCATTACCTTTGCCCCCGTAAAGCGTATCGTTACCGATGTCACCACAGATCACATCGTTTTCATTGCCGCCCAACAGCAAGTCGTTGCCCTCACCGCCATCGAGACTGTCGTTTTCTTTGCCGCCGTACAGGGTATCGTTACCGATGTCGCCAAAAATTAGGTCTCCACCTTCATTGCCAAAAGCAATATCGTTGCCATTTCCGGCATTAATTGTGTCATTTCCTAAGTTGCCTAAAATGTAGTCGTCACCATCTTCACCCAGCAAGATATCGTCATCTTTGCCGCCGAAAATGCTGTCGTTGCCAATGCCGCCGGCAACTGTATCATTTCCTAAATCTCCCCTCAACAAGTCGTCGCCCTCACCACCGACAACAGTGTCATTATCCTTGCCAGCGTAGATGGTATCGTTGCCAGCGTCGCCAGAGATGAAATCGCTGCCTTCATTACCGAATATTGAGTCGTTATCTGCGCCGCCGTCAATGTTGTCATTGCCGCCCATGCCGTAGAGAGTATCGTTGCCGGTAAGTCCGTTAATTGAATCGTTGATGACACCGCCCATGATGAAGTCGGTAGTGTCGCCGCCGTTGATAGTTTGTTGGACGGGGTTGGGGGTGATGGTGGCCGGATCTAGTTGCGGAGGGTTGAGGCTATCGAGTAGGCAATCATCTACGGCCGGAGTTGGCGTGGGAGTTGGTGTCGGTTCGGGTGTGGGCGTGGGAGTTGGTTCGGGTGTGGGAGTCGGAGTCGGTTCGGGTGTGGGAGTCGGAGTGGGAGTTGGAGTCGGCGTCGGAGTCGGTGTGGGAGTTGGGGTGGGCGTGACTGTAGGGTTAAATTCGTAAGCGCCAATATCAACGATCGCACTTCCGTTATTATCACCATCTTGAGGGCGACTCACACCGCGCTGATCTGCCGCCGGCGCGCCCGCACCAGTACCAGTATCAATTGCCGGACTTCCTGTTAGCAGCGGCAGCACGAAAGCGCCGTTAATATTTTCCAAAGGGCCGAGTAAGGGATCGGCGATCGTCACATTCGGCGTAACATTACTATCATTAGGATCTCCAACCGTCAGTTTAGCGGGAAATTGAAGATTGTTTCCCCCATCGATTAGCTCCCGTCCAGTGTGCTGCCTAGTTTTAAAAGAGTTACTTGCCGTATTCCTATCAAAAATCGAATTCTTGACAGTAATTGGCGATTTCACAGGGTCGTTAAAAGTAGCAATACCTCCCGAAAATTCAGCGGTATTCTTAGCAAAAGTCGAATTAACGATGTTAGTCGAAAAGGAATCTCTGTTAGCGACAACCATTCCTCCGCCCTGCTTAGCAGCGCTGTTGCCGGAAAAGGTACTGTTGACAACGCTGATATTTCCATTCCCTCCTGCCCACAAACCGCCTCCATTATCTTCAGCTTGGTTATTAGCGAAAGTGGAGTTTGTTACAGTAAGATCCACATTTCCGTGACGAATTGCGCCTCCGGAACCTCCAACTCCTGCTAGATCCTTAACAGCTTTATTGTTAACAAACGTGCTATTTTCCAAAACTATCTTATCTTGAAGATAGCCAAATAAAAATCCCGCTCCTCCTTCTCTCGCTCCGATATTGCCATCAAAAACGCTGTTGCGGATAGCAATAGTTCCGGCAACGGGGCCGGGGGTTGCATTCGGCCCCGAAGCATTAGCGCCATCGACGTAAACTGCCCCGCCAACGCCTTTCTCTGTGCGGTTGCCGATGAATTTAGAGTTTTCGATCGTCATGCTACCCAACAGGTTATTAACAGCTCCGCCGTAGCTGCCTTTGTTGTTGGTAAATTCGCTATCTCTGATAGTCAGAACACCGCCGCTTTTAGTTGCGATCGCGCCGCCACCACGTTCGGTATTATCTGCTAGCGAACCATCATTGCCACTAAACTTGCTGTTAATTACAGTCGTCGTGCTGCGGAAACCCGTGTAAATGCCGCCACCAAAACCAGCAACATTATTATTGACTTGGCTATTTTCTAAAGTTAAAGTGCTGCTACCTCCTGTTTGAATGCCACCACCGGCGCTAGTTGCCTCATTATTCTGATCGGTTCCAGAAACTTTGCCGTTGGCAATAATCAGGTTTTTTAGAGTAACATTTGTTGCACTCTCTGTGCGGATTACCCGCGAAGTATTATTGCCACTGATGGTTAAATTGGCTGCATCAACTGCATCAATTGTCAAGTTTTTGTTGATAACAAGTTGACCATTCGTGAGGGTAATTGTTTGGCCCGCAAGAGTCGAGGCAAATTGAATGGTATCGCCGGCTGCTGCGGAGGCGATCGCATCTCTCAAGGAACCGGGCCCGCTATCATTATTGTTAGTAACGGTAATCGTCGCTAAAGTCCCTTGATAATTCGCCATTGCCTCTGGAGTCAAGGCTAGCGGTGCTTCAATATCACCCTTGGCAAACTCCAAATTCCAGTTACCTCCGAGACCAGTGCGATCGCTAGATGCCGCAATATCAGCCCCGGTTAACTCGCCCAGGCGATCGACAAAATCGCTTCCCGAACCCGCAGCAACATCGCAACCGTAAAGGACAATATCTGCTTTGTCGCTCAACGCATTTCGCCACCCTTGCAACTGGCTTTCATATTGCGATAAATTATCCAAATTCAACGTCGTAGAACCTAGCTGCAAGCTGCCAGAATTGCCGTGAGAAAAAACGTGAACTTGATCTACAGTTTCCCCCGCAGCAGAAATTGTTTGCAGTTTCGCAGTAATTTGCTCGACTCCGTTACCATTTTTATCTAAAATGATGATCTCTGCACCGGGAAGCAGGCCACCCGTAAGAGTTTGATAGTCATCTAACTCGGAATCAATGAAGACAATAGATTTAGAACGAGAATTGCGGCTCGCAGATTGTGAATCAATACTGGCAAAACTTGAGTTCATTTCGCATACCCTATGAGAATGTTTACTATATGCTGGTAGATTCACCTTGAAAGCAGAAGGCTAGAGATACAAAAGGCAGAACGTAGAATAAAAACCTCGGTTATCCATCGGGGAGATTAAAATTTAGGGAAAAACTTTAATTTTATCCCTAAGTGAAATCCGAGACTTGTCTTCATAATCAGTTTAAGCTGGGTGGAAATTGCGATTTTTTTGGCAATTAAATGTAGCAGAGGATGTAATGTAAATAGTCGGGCACGGGGAACCTCTATATGTAGATTTGCCATGCACCTCATTAGCCAGATAAGTAGTGCATCAAACCATTGTGGAGCCTTGGTCAGGTAAAATCCAGAAAATATTTTCTGGACTTCGGAAGTCCTGAGAATTGCTCTAGCTAGTACCTGATACATTCACATTAGATAAAACCAGGAAAATTTCCTAAAGTTTTGATTAATTTAACTTTTTTACTATATGGAAAAAAGTTCCCAGAAATCTGAAATTTAGTGTTGAGAAAGCTGGCTTTATTCGGGCGCTACTTATGGCTAGCCAGCTCAGGATTGCAATAGACGGATGTGCCTCATTCTAGGTGTGGGCGATCGGCAATAAACAAGATTTATTACCGATCGCAGTTGAAAAGAATCAGATCGCTCCTATTTGTTGGCGTAGCCCCCCTAGGGGCGGGCTGCGCTAACGTCATCCAGCAAATTTTAGGAGTTTGGGAGCTTTCTTCACCACTTCTAAGCGGGCTGGCTGCTTATAGCGCACCCTACCCCAGGCAGTTAGATTGTTACCTGAGTGAAATCGCTAGCAGTGAGAATACCGGGGGTAATATTGTTAAGCTTCGCCAACAATTGATTGGTGTCCGTCACAGTAATCAAAGTTTGATTGTTGCTGGAAGTAATACTGAGTTGATTGAAACTCAAACCAGAATTCAACCCAATTAAATCCTCTCCCTTGCGGAAATCGGTAATAATGTCGCTACCCAAACTTTGATTTAGGAAAAACACATCATTTCCCGAACCTCCCGTCAATGTATCATCCCCAACATCCCCGGACAGGAAATCGTCCCCAGCACCGCCGCTGAGAATATCATTACCCTTACCGCCGTAAAGCGTATCGTTATCGGTGTCGCCGAACAGCACATCGTTTTCATTGCCGCCCAACAGCAAGTCGTTGCCCTCACCACCATCGAGACTGTCGTTTTCTTTGCCGCCGTAAAGCGTGTCATTTCCCAATAAGCCAAAAATTAGGTC
This sequence comes from Microcoleus sp. w2-18bC1, assembly GCF_036700365.1. Taxonomy (NCBI): domain Bacteria; kingdom Bacillati; phylum Cyanobacteriota; class Cyanophyceae; order Oscillatoriales; family Microcoleaceae; genus Microcoleus; species Microcoleus sp. w2-18bC1. The sequence goes on along the minus strand of NZ_JAUBOS010000021.1, from coordinate 3,639 downwards.
TGCACCTTCATTGCCAAAGGCAATATCGTTGCCGTTTCCAGCATTAATTGTGTCATTTCCTAAGTTGCCTAAAATGTAGTCGTCGCCATCTTCACCGAGTAAGATATCGTCATCTTTGCCACCAAAAAGCGTGTCGTTGCCACCGCCGCCGGCAACTGTATCATTGCCGAGATCTCCCCTCAAAAAGTCGTCGCCCTCACCACCAACAACAGTGTCATTATCTTTGCCAGCGTAGATGGTATCGTTGCCAGCGTCGCCAGAGATGAAATCGCTGCCTTGATTGCCGAAGATTAAGTCGTTATCTGCGCCGCCGTCAATGTTGTCATTGCCGCCCATGCCGTAGAGAGTATCGTTGGTGGCTTGTCCGTTAATTGACTCGTTGATGACACCGCCCATGATGAAATCGGCACCCTCGCCGCCGTTAATAGTTTGTTGGACGGGGTTGGGGGTGATGGTGGCAGGATCTAGTTGCGGGGCGTTGAGGCTATCGAGTAGGGAATCATCCGAGGCCGGAGTTGGAGTCGGTGCGGGAGTTGGTGTTGGCGGCGGAGTCGGTGCGGGAGTTGGTGTTGGCACCGGTTCGGGCGTGGGAGTTGGCACCGGTTCGGGCGTGGGAGTTGGCGCCGGTTCGGGCGTGGGAGTTGGCGCCGGTTCGGGCGTGGGAGTTGGCACCGGTTCGGGCGTGGGAGTTGGCGCCGGTGCGGGTGTGGGAGTTGGCGCTGGCGCGGGTGTGGGAGTTGGCGCTGGAGTCGGAGTCTCAGTCGGGGCCGGCGCGGGTGTGGGAGTTGGCGCTGGCGCGGGTGTGGGAGTTGGCGCTGGCGCGGGTGTGGGAGTTGGGGCCGGCGCGGGTGTGGGAGTTGGGGCCGGCGCGGGTGTGGGAGTTGGGGCCGGCGCGGGTGTGGGAGTTGGCGCTGGGACGACACTACCTCCCAATTCAAAAGAGCCGCTGTCCACGATCGCACCTGGAATGCTGTCGCCATCTTGAGGGCGAGTCACGCCGCGCTGATCCGTAGTGGGTGCGTCGGTGGCAATCCCTTTATCAATTGCCGGACTTCCTATCAGCAGCGGCCTGACTAAAGCGCCGTTGAGGGTTTGCAAAGGGCCAAGTAAGGGGTCTGCGATCGTCACACTTGTCGTCACCTTGGTATCGGTGTCAATCAGCGGCCACTGAAAATTCCCTCCTTGATCGCTATATTGGGCGGTGGCGTGTTGCTGAATGCCCCAAGGGTTTCCTCCGTTAGCCGCTGTATTGTTGGAAAGAATCGTGTTTTTGAGGGTGACATTATTGGCATCGGCGAAGATACCTCCACCAACCCAGCCGGCAGAATTATCGGCGATCGTCGTGTTGAGAATGGTTGTGGGTGCACCAAGAGTCATTGCACCGCCGAGTTTGTTGAAATCACCAGCAGCAAACGCCGTGGAGTTGCCAGAAAAGGTACTGTTAGTAATCGTAGCAGGGGCATTGCGTGTCCACAGGCCACCACCTTGATTGCCGGCTTTGTTGCCCGCAAAGGTGGTGTTGGTAATGGTCAATCCCTGGTTGGTGTTGTCGCTCAAAATTGTTACCCCACCACCGTTTCCAGGATTTCCACCGGGTAGCGCCAGAATTTCGTTATTTTGGAAGGTGCTCTTTTCCAAAATAACGTTGTCTTGGCTGCCGGTGAACAGATAAGCTGCGCCTCCTTCACCTCGACCTTTATTGTCTTGAAATACGCTATTGGTAATCTTAATTGTGCCGGAAGCTTCGCTCGGATTGCTGGCTCTGTCTGTGTAAACTGCGCCGCCAAAACCCCTTAAAAACGGATTATCTTGGCCTGTTGCGTAAACGGCTGCGGTGGTATCGTTGCCGATGAATCGGGAGTTGTCAATTGTCAGCTTACCTTGAAGGCTGTTAATTGCCCCGCCGTTAATTCCTTTGTTGTTGGTGAAGTCGCTGTTGGTGACTGTAAAAGTTTTGAAACTCAAAAAGCCGATCGCACCTGCACCGCGCTCATCGTTTGCTGCGGTGGCCACGTTGCCGTTGAATTTACTGTTGGTAACAGTCAGGGTATTGTTGAAATTACCGAAAATTGCGCCACCGCCTTGATCGGCGACGTTGTTGTTGAACTGAACGTTTTCTACTGTGAGGTTTACTTCGTCGGTTGTGCCGATCGCGCCACCTCGATCGGTAGTTTTGCCGTTAGTAATAATGAGGTTTTTGACCTCAAAATTAGTAGCAGTTGCAACGTTGGCGTTGACAAAGAAAGCGCGGGATGCGTTGTTACCACTGATAGTTAAACCGGGTGCGGCAGCGCCGTCAATCGTGATGTTTTTGCCAACGGGAATATCGAGTTGACCGCTGGTGAGGGTAATGGTTTGGCTGGCTAAACCTGGAGCGAAGGTAATTGTATCCCCTGCAACAGCGGTGGCGATCGCAGCCCTTAATGAACCGGGCCCGCTATCGCTATTGTTGGCTACTACGATCGTAGCTAAATCACCTTGGTAACTTGCCATCGCCTCTGGCTGCAAGGCTAAGGGAGATTCAATTTGACCAGAGGCAAATTCTAAATTCCAGTCGCCGTTGCTGCCGGTTATGTTGGTAGATGCCGCAACATCAGCTCCGGTTAATTGACTGAATCGATCTACGAAATTAGCACCTGTACCGGCGGCTACATCGCAGCCGTACAGCATGATGTCTGCTTGTGGGGCTAGTGAAGTTTGCCACTTTTCCAACTGGCTTTTGTATTGCTCTATGTTATCTGAACCCAGAGCGGTATTGCCTAATTGTAGGCTGCCAGAGCTGCCGTGAGAAATAATGTGAACCGAGTCTATCGCCCCGTTAGTAGAGGCATATTTTTCCATCTCGGAGGTGATTTGTTCGATGCCGTTTTTGGTGCGATCGAGTATTACTACCTGCTGTCCCGGCAGCACTCCCGCTGTAAGTGACTCGTAATCTTCCACGCCGGAGTCAATGAAGACTAAGGAGCGCAGTGGCACTTTTTCAAAAGCAGATTGTGAGTTAACTTGAGCGAATGTAGAACTCATATTGGAGACTCCATTAAGGGCATTATTAGTAGATACACCCAGGAGTAATCTCATCAGACTTATTTGATTATATCTTAACACCTAATTTGGAGATGGCGTCATTTTAAAAATATTTTTGTTGATTTATTTTGAGCCACATTTACCTTTTCTCTATTGACCATAATGAAAATTATGACCTCTACCGATGGGAAGATATTACAACATTTATATTGCAGATTTAAATAAATCAATATAGGTGGTACTATCAAATTTTTGCGACATTATTTTGCTAAAAGTAGTCTGCTTTCAGGTAGTCGGAAAGGGTGGAGGTAATTTCCCCCAGAATAACTCCTCTTAATTATATTGAGTAGTTTTTATTTGATTGTGATATTTTACGTATAGGCACAATGCACTAGAGTTTCCCTAGCTGTATTTCATCCAAGGGAAAACAGAATTATGTAGATTTTGAAGAATTCTATATGCTTTGAAGCTGCTAGGTTGGCGGTACACCCAAATACTGATTACCAGGAAGTTTGGTTGCATTTACTAACAGTCAATCGATTTTAGATTTTAGATTTTAGATTTTAGATTTTAGATTTTAGATTTTAGATTTTAGATTTTAGATTTTAGATTTTA
>NZ_JAUBOS010000020.1:0-92305 GCF_036700365.1 Microcoleus sp. w2-18bC1 | reverse complement strand
AGATAAGGAGTCACGCATGAATCTTGCGGGAAGGACTTGCACCTTCATCAATCTGAGAGTTCAGTGCTCAACCTAGGGGTCAAGTTTCACTGGATTAGTTATTTACGGATTGATTACCGAGATTCACTAATCAACGAATCGCACTTCCACAGCACCTTCAATTGCTCCAATTCCTCACCTTTAAGTCGCACGTTGAAGTTGTCGTAGAGCGGCAGTGCGGGAAAAGCTTTGGTTTTAATCCGCTGCGAGACTGGTTTGCAAGTTTCCTCGGTGTGCGCGAAGTGGTGCTCTTTCACCGAGCCCTTTTTCGCTGTCAATCCGCCACCGCAGTAGAGGCAAGTTAGCTGAGTTTTTCCGCGCACAGCTTCATCAATGCCCGTCAGTTCGCCACTGGGAGCAACACCAAATTTAAGCCACATAGTCAAAAGTTCTCCTAAAAGCAGGTTTTCGTAGATGCACCTGCTCCACACGATCGAGAATTGTAACAAATCCAGGGGTGAGAACTTCTGGCTTGGTGAGTAAAGCGATCGTCATTCGATTTGGGATGCGTGACTTTAATCCTTGCATCCACCAAAATCTAAAATCTCAAATCTAAAATTGCTCGTCACCAATCGGGAATTTCTTCAGTCCGAGTCTGATAGGTATTGTGACAGTTGCTCTCTCGCTAACGGCACAGCGGGCAATTCATGCTCTACACCGGGATGTGTCTTTTCCGGTGTAGGAAAGCATGGAAAGAAAGGCGATCGCTCCTCTGACTTGATCCGGCTTCACCTCTAAGTAGTGCTGCAATTGTTCGAGGTTGTTGTGACCGCTGATTTCTTGAATAATCCGCAGCGGGATGCCGATATTGCTCATCTGGGTGAGAGCCGTTCTCCTAAAACTGTGGGTGGATGCTCCCTCGATGCCGGTTTGCTCGAACGCTTCTCTCAAAATCTGATCCGCTGAGTTGGTGTGCAGATGCTTCCAATGGTGGGAAGAATGCCGGCCGGGGAATAAATAAGTCTGACCCGCGTTGGGTTTCCAAGATGTCAAAAGCGATCGCAAATCTTCAATGACTGGAATCGTCCTGGTTTGGAGTTTTCCTTTGGTGTTGGCTTTGCGTTCGTTAATTGTAGAACGGACGGTGCCAGAGTTCGTGTAGATATCCTTGACCATGACAGAACAAGCTTCGCCAATCCGACAGGCCGTGTAGAGACAAACTCCAAACAAGGTGCGATCGCGAGCGGTTTGCAAACCTTTGTTGAACAAAAGCTCCATTTCCTGTTGGGTGAGTATTTTGGCTTGCCCGTGCCGTTCTATCTTCATCTTGGTAAACTCGACCCGATACCAGAAAGTTTGGCGCAAATACTGCATTACTGCATCGGTTGGGGGTATTTCTTAACGTGGTAGTTCAGCTCACTTCGGGCGGGCGTAGAATATACAGACAGCTATCACGGCAGCCCTAGATGCAACAGACGGGGATGTACTGAAAGTTCAGAAACTCAACAGGCACAGAAAGCTTGACACTCTCATGATTTATGACGACAACCGGGGGCGCGACCAGCAAGACATTACCCAGTTACTAGATGGGATGTTTTGAGCAAAAAAAATCCCCAACTTTCGGTTAGTTGAGGATTCTGGTTCCTGTGATTTGTCTTCAAGTGCGATCACACTTGAAGACAAATCACAGAATATCGACAGCTCTTTTTGGTCAAATAATTTCAGGTTTTAGATTCAGATTTTAGATTTTGACAGTGCAGTTGCTGTGCAAATCACGCAAAAACCGAAATCAACGGGATCAAAATGCGTCAAGTAGTTTTTTTGTTTGTGTTTCATTTTTTGATAGGGTTGTAGGGTGAGGTGAGACGTAGCAACTCACCTAAACCCTATCAGGGATTGAAACTACAGGCTTACCGGACATTGTTGATTTTTTAGTCTATAATAGAACGTGTAAGAAAATTGTTACAATGAAAGATTTAATGTCACCAGAGGAGTTGCGTCATGATTGATTGCCTCAATGTGGCTCGCTACTTTATCAAGAGAGCTTACCAAGATGGCTTGGAAGCTCAAATGACCAACATGAAAGTGCAAAAACTCCTGTATTACTCGCAGAGCTTGCATTTGGCGCTGTTTGACGAGCCGTTGTTTGAGAATGAAATTCAGGCATGGCGGTACGGACCGGTATGCCCTCCTGCTTACAGGTTTTACTACGAGTTTGAGGCCAAACAGTTGCCTATCCCCGGAGAAGATGTTTTGTCACAGGTTCCAGATGAGACAAAGCATCTTTTAGAGAAAGTTTGGGGCTGCTTTAGTGGCTACCATGCTTACCTATTGAGTGATATGACTCACGTTGAGTTTCCTTGGAGGAAAGCTCGCAAAGGATTGCCACCAGAGGCAAGTTCGACAGAGCCGATTCAGCAGGAAGACATGAAAGCACTGGGACACCAGAAGCTGGATTGGATAGAGCGTAAGAACCCACTTTATGAACCTCTGATGCTTGCAGCGTTGGAGGATGCCGTTAATTTAGAACCGTCAGAGTGTATCAGACAAGGAGAAGTGCGTGACTGGCTCGAATCCCTTCTCGATTGAACCGTCTCAGAAATTTAAGAACTCTTTCAAGGCACTTGCAAAAAAACGTGGCAAAGGTTTTCTCGATTTGATAGCAGAAATTTTAGAAGATTTAGCTAAAAATCAGTATCCTAAAGATTCTCGACAAGAACCTTTGCCTAAAAAAGCTCGATTACCGGAAGGCTGGACATTTCATAAGCTGGCCGTTCGTTTTGCAAGCGGAGCTTCAGGACAAATTAGATTGATGTATGTGGTCGATCCAGTTGCTTGCAAAATTAGGTTAGTTTGGATTTATAGCCACGAAGAGTTTGAAAAGCGCCCTCCCGACAAAGATATTACCTCCGCCCTCGAAGATTTTTTATAACCCACAATGCTGGAATCCTAAACCTAGCCACACAGTGGGGACACTCCGACAGCAACATTAATTGATGCCGTAGCTTGCGGGGCGGAACGCCATCGCACCCCTGCATCCCCTTAAACTGCCACTCAATCTTATGAAAAGGCGACTGGGGATAACACGCCCCACACAACCTAATCGGTTTCAACTTCATCCTCCTGGTCAAAACAGAAGGTTGCATTTCTTGTAACCATTCCAGGCTACTTTGGAGTAACACCCTACGGCAAACCGAGATGCCGAAACTCAGTATAAGGGGCTTCGATCGCACTGATGACACATTGAAGATTTTAGGCAAGAGATATGGCACTAAGGCAAAGATTATCGACTGGATTAACCCCTAGCCCTAAAACAAAAGCCCCCTACCTAAGTGCAGACGGCTTTTTTGGGGCGTGTCACCGCTGCATAATGACCTATACATTTTATCGATCGCCATCACCGCTCAAAATTTTTAAAATTGTCTCCACATCTGCCAAGTCCGTCTTACATTTCTTACGTCGGTCTTTCAACTGGCGCGAGCAAAGTTGCCGATTCTGACAAATCCACACTGGCAGGCTGCGATCGCAGTTCGGCGATTTCCCTTACCAGTTCCCGGTTTTTTTCCAACTGCTGGAGCAATTTGCTATTAGCTTCAGTTAAATTGGCTTTAGCATCGCTCGCGGGCGTTCTCGCTGCCAGCGTACTGCCTCCAGGTCGATCGCCCGCCCTTCAGGCGTGAATATCAGTTTTATCTCTCAACTCTTGCTTGAGCTGCGCTAGTTCTTTGCTCACGCCTGCAACGATTGCAAGCTGTTCGGTAAGATTGTGCACCTCAAGTCCCAAGTCGCCGTTTCGCTCGTGCAATTGCAAAAGCTCCTTTTCCCGATCGGCGACTTGCTTCTGGGCCGCTCTCCACTCCTACGGCTCGTGATTTATCGTTGCCATCACGAGCGCCGACTATTTCCCGCAGCTCTGCGCTCAACTCTGCCTTTGCTTGCTCAATCGTACTTGCCTAAGATGCCTTGAGGTCAGCTAGTTTATCAGCTAGCGTCTGTCTAGTATCAGCAAAACACATTCGAGATGGGGTTTCTTTTTCCCCTACAGTTACGAGATATGGACAAGTTTCAAGAACACGATCCTCGCTGTGGCCGTGAGACAGAGGGTCAGTGGAATAGCCAGCGACAAGACATCGCTTTAGCCGACACTCCTGAATTCAGTCAACGCTTCTTCGCTGAAATGTTCAAGGAATTCCCAGCATTGGCGGCAAGCGTCGTTTTCTTGCGATGGTCTGTTCAGCCAGACGACCTCTACGCAGTATTTAACTTCTCTAGCGGTGGGTTTGGCGTGCAGATCGATCCGGGGCTAGAGTACATCATAGTGTGGGGGGCGGGCGAGCATGGGGAGTATGGCGATTGGATGGGCGATGGCGATCGGTTAGCTTCAGCGCTGGATCATGTCCGTACCTTAGTATGGTGGTTTCAGAGTTTGTCTAATGCGGTTGAGTGATGATGAGGCAAGTGCTGGCTGGTGAGCGATCGTAAATTCCGAAGGCGGTCAGTTTTAGTCGGAACTTTCCCCTGCAAATATTACTTGCATAGACGAGCGAAGCCTTCGATGGCAAAGATTTTAATTGAAGTACAAATTGAATTTGTGAGTATGATTGTGGATTATTTAACCGAACATGGCGCAATGGATGCAGCAATTCTTTATGAATCCCCATTTACCGACATTACGCCACAGGGGCCAGACGGATTATTTACCTCGACTCAGGTAGATGAATTATTTTCTATTCTTGAAGAAGTTTCTACACGGGCTGCTGCATAAGGCACAGCAGTAAAACCTGGGGCGTTACAAATAATCTGGGTTGAAGCCCAATTGTGATTGCAGTGAAACCTGGCTTTTTGTGCTGAGGAACGCGGGAAGTGGGGTGTCATTTTCAGACAATGGTGTATCAAGCATCTCGGTAGCCAAATCAGCCCCAACAATCTACCTTTGACGCAGAGGCTAGAGAGTTTGCGATCGCGACTACATCAGGATAGAGTCTATCCTGACCCAAGACTTAAGTTTTGCTTTAGCTCTGAGAGTTCTGCCTCAATTTCTTCACATCGGCGCGTTCTGCCTCAAGTTGCGATCAAACTTCCACCAATTCTTGTTCAAGTGATTCTTTTTCACTTGCAGAGTTACCTAACTGTGTATGTAAACACTGATTTTCAGCCTGTACTGCCGTAAGGATTCAGGTCTAAAAACTTACGGCTCCAACGCTTGTCTGGCAACGGTTTTAGGGCAAAATAAGGGTTTTTGTCTTTCGTGATTAATTGTCAATAAACGAGGAGAAGTGACAGTTTTTCGTGGTTTATTGAGAATAGAGATTGATTTAGTATCAAGCTCCATATCTAAAGTCTTTGCCCAGCAAGGAGTTCAGTGACCTGAATCCTTACGTACTGCCTCCATAGACGGACAAATCTCGCTACCTGGTTGGTGCGCCGTGTTCGCCCCGTCAGTTTCTAGATCAGCTTTTACTGTTTCCACAAGCGGGTTATCACCTTCCGCTAACGCTTCTAGGTAATCATTCCCACTCATCCCTGCTTCGTCAGCTACAGTCGCTAACCATTGCCCCGCAGCATCAGTTAAGTTGCCTGAACTAAACTTGTTTGCCATTGTCATTTTTATAAATGGTGAGAAACCTTCTAACCATTCCATAAACGGATGAACTGTCACAAGTGCCAATAGGCAGGGAAATAAGCTGTTAGTCATTTAAATTTATTGCCTCAACCCCTTGCAGTATGGGGTCTGGCCCACAAATAGTGCAGTTTGAATGTCGAACAGCTTAACATTTTTCCATCTAGGACTCGAAACTGCTACGGCTAGGTCAGGTTAGCGCTATTTTTCAGCCTAGAGCTTGAAACTGTTACGACTTGACCAAGACAACTACTAATTACCCGTTAGATAACTTCAATAAATCTACCTTAAAATAATTAAAGTTAGACAAAAACTCTTAAAAAACGTCTACTATACTGAGTACAAATGATTTTGTAAGTCTTTCAGTGCTTCATCTAATTTTTCTTGACCTCCAAACATTTGAATTACGTCACCATACTGAGTCAATTCAGAAGACTTCATAATTGTATCTGCAGGATGACGAAAAACCACACTACTTCCTATTTCAGCGTATTCATCTAAAAATATTAGTAATATTGCTTTTTCATCTTCACTATAGTTTTGAAAAAAACTTGTTTTTTTCTTAAGCAGTAATTCACGTCGCTGTTTGGCACTTAACTCTGGACTTCTGATAAAATCAATTGGTTCTCTAAACGTGTGTTTAACTAAATCACTATTTTGCATACTGGATAAATATACAGATCCTCTGCGTTGTAGTTCTCCGCTAGGATCTGCCCAATATATTCTTTGATAATCTAGAGCGAGTTCAGAAATAAGATTAGTATCTAGTGCATAAAAACAATCTCCTTTTACCTTAAGTACAGATTGAAGCCTTTCGTCAATCCCAATATTTTGTACATCACAACAGTCATAACAAAGTTCAAAAGTTAATGCCAATTCATTGGAATTCTCTGTGAAAAAGGGTGAAACAAACGATAGCTCTCTTGCCAAACTACTTACTTCAAATCCATTCTCTCTCAGTAATTCTATTTTCAATCGAGACTTGAGCTTATTATCAATTTCTGAAATTAAACTGATTGTATCAAGAGGCGGCATATCATTTTGAATTACTTTAAGGCAAGATGCCATATCTGGATAAATATAAACTTCACCTCCACGTTGTTGACAGTCCAAATGTAAATTCGTTGCTAGACCATTTTGATATTGCTTCTCTTTATAAAAAGCTTTATCTGCTGTAACAAAATGAACTGTGTATAAACCAATTAATTCTAAAATAGCCTCCCAAATAGCAGAATCTTTAAACTGTTGATTATTTTTGCCATTTGGAGGCAAATTTTCGTTAATTTTTTTAAGTGCTGATTCAGCGTGTGGTAGTGTAAAAGGAATTTTATGTAATAAAGTTTTCAATTCTGTAATTCTTGCTTGTACTGCTGAACTAATTTCAGCTTCATTGGGAACTGTATAAGAATAATGTTTACCCATAATTATTGAAATAGTTTTAAAACTTTTCTGAATGCTTTCGGCAGCGGCTACTCCGTCTTCAATTATATGTCTAGTGATTTCTTCTTCAAGTATTGATGGTAAACCTATTTTACCGTCAACACTTTTTAATATATAAAACAATGCTGAACCTATAGCCGTATTCAGTAAAAGATTAGAGTCTTTCACCCATATATTTGTATCAATCACTACACAAATAGTTTTTTGTTGGGGGGACATTATTACAACTCCTTTCATTTTTTCTACGTTGAATACAGTAAACTCTACAACTGGTCTACCACTTGTTTCAATTTATCTACCCCCTCCAAATTAGCATCTTTCTCAGGCTAGAGCTTGTAACCGTTGCAGGTACTTTAAGAAAGAACAATTTTCCTACTTAGGACTTAGAAGTGCTGTGGCTAGGTCAGGATATCAGCATAAGCTGTTTCAAGGCTTGGAACTGCTACAGCTTCATCAGGATAAGGAATTTGTGGGAGTGCGGGACTGTGACAGTAACTTCTTTGCTATTGTCATAAACCGCTGTCAATGGATTAAAACAACAGACGAGCCAGTTAGATCAGCTAGCAAGCCATTTACCCCAAATTGGCTTGCTGGCTGATTTACCTTAAATCCTTGCTAAGCAAGGCTTCAGCCAAGTTCGCAAGTTTCTACACGATTGCTACTCAAGCCTCTATCACTGCTCAGCTTCAGGTTTAGGTTCCTTCGGTTTTTTCTCAAAGACTTGGATAATTGGGTCTGATAGCACAAAGCCGTTAGAGGTTGATTCACCCATCTTGCCACCGATAGCAGCCACCCACTGGGGATAGTTGGTAGCAGCATCCTCAAGCTTCTTCCATATTTTTGGTTTAACAGTAACGGACACTATTCGACCGTCACAGTCAAGCTCAAAGGTTTTCCAGTTGTCTTTGTTAGTCTCTACGTTGTTCGGGAGTTCGTTAATTTTGATGATGAGTTCAAGCTTGCCAAGTGTCATAGGTAGTTTCGTTGGTTTAATTCATTACTTTTCTGGTACTTTGCCAGCTTTGTTATATTCTCTAGCCTAGGGGTTGAAACCGCTACAGATCCATCAGGATCATCTAATTGTCCCATCTACGACTCGAAACTGCTATGGCAAGGTCAGGATATAATAAATAACTTGTTGCGCTAACAGGTTTTTCGTGCTGGCAACTGGTTGGTAGAGGAAAGAAAGCAACAGCGAAGGTTTGTAAAATGGATGAAGTCGTCAAGAAAGTAGCTGCTTTGGGTTTACCAGGTATCATCCTGGTAGTGACGATGGCTGCGACAGGTTTAACAGGAGCGGCTGCAATCACAGCAGCTCTAGCATTTCTAGGTGGCCCGGCAGGAATGCTCGGAGGCATTGCCGTACTAGGTTTGACGGGATTGATTGCAGATGCTCTGACAAAAGTAGGGTTAGAGGACTTGCTGACAGCAATTTATTGCCAAAGGCGCTTATCTGAGCCACACGGGAAACTTTTAGATGAGATTGAGCAATTATCCCTGTTTGATGGCGATATCAAAGAAAGGCTCAAGCAAACTGTGACAGATGGATGTGGCTGTTCAGCAGCCAGCGCTGCAAACATTTCAGATGTTACTAGGGAAGCTCGCGCCATTTTAGAAGCTGTCCCTGGAATGACACCAGCACACCACAGGGATTTTAACAGCTCCAATCCGATTATCAGACTTAGGGATGGAACAGCGGTTAGGGCTTGGAAAAACCCACTCGGCGTTGACCACATTTTTTTAGCCGATCCCGATGGCAGAATGATTTACGGTGGCTTCGTAGGCTGGATTCACAGCGAGGGTTTGAATCAAGCTATTTCGCAGATGAGAAGCAACTTGACTTGACATATCACTCGGACAAGAATGGCGATCGCCTTTGGCTGTCAGGAAACTGAAGAAAAATCAACTTAAACCAAGAAAATCAGAATAAGTCAAGGAAAGTCAACCTAAAGCACGGTTTATCTACTGGCAAACCGAAAATAAGTGATGGGCGATCGAGCGACCGCATCAAGTCGATCGCCCGTTTTGCGATTTTTAGATTTTAGATTAGATATCTCGCAGGGTGAGCCGGGGGAGTTGCGGGCGATCGCTCTGGAAATCCTAAAACTCCTGAAACTGCCTGTGGTGATGACGCTGGGTAAGTTTTGGTGTTTAGAGGCGATCGCTGAAGAATACAATCAGTTGGATTGAGGAGCATCAAGGTAGCTTGCAACTATCCATGCGGGATACCAAAGATGCGACGGGGCGACCAAAGCCAGCCAGTACCATGCTGCGCCGCCACCACAGCGTAGGTAAGTGACCCGCAAGAGCACTCAGGTTAAAGGTAACGCGCTTGTACTCGATCAATTCACCATCCACAAATTGTCCGGTAATTTCCCCAAAGCTTTGACCCGCATCGTCTACGTCTGGATTAGTAGCAATGGTACTTTTCCAAATACGCTTTTGAACGCTGAAGCCGAAGTGACCCCCAGAAGATGCTAACCATAGTTTGTCTAAGACCTGGAGGTCAGAACACGGAATTTGCTCGATTTCTCCTGGCTCGAAGGAACCCTCAAATTGTCGCCCAACCAGGTTCAGCATGAGTTTTGCTGTTTCCTCATCTGCTTTTTGCCACTGCCTAGCGCCTAAGAAATCTCGCAGTTGGGCATAATCTTTGTATAGCGCTTCTACAGTAAGGGAACCAACTTGACCATCAGCGATAAGATTTTGGTCTTTTTGAAAAGCTTTTACGGCGCTTTCAGTTTTAGGGCCGAATTGACCATCTGGGTTGCCGGGATGCCAATTGGGGCGATTCGATTTCTTAGATAAATCAATCAACCGCACTTGCAATTCCCGCACATCTTGTCGCGCTGTTGCCAACCCATCGCCTGATTTAAGAATGCTTTTCCATCCCCACATAGTCTGAACCTCGTGATTTTCTTTGTACCTGAACCATTCTGAGCAATCCTATAGGCGCATGACCAGCCGCATATTTGAGTGTCACTCATGTGAGGGACAAGAAATATTGGTTATTTTAGTTAGGATTACAGATTTAAGCGATTAGTATTACGGCTATATTTACCGATCGCTTTAACGATCGATCCGAGATCATAGATCGCTCTCACCTTCTTCAACCTCCATCTCCAACTCATACACCCTCAAACTCGGATGTTCGCCAATCAGCCGCCAGCAATATCCCTCAACCGTGGGTGAAGGTCGCGCTCCTTGGCGGTACAGGAATATCGGCTCATTTCTCATCAATGCGGTGAATATCTCCCGCTCTCTGTCTTTGCCATCGTCCCAGATGAGGTGAGCTTTACTGAAGTAGCCCGCACCCATCAAACTAGCAAAGAGCCATTCCATGAGAGCTTGCTGCTCGTCTTGGTTAAGCGGGGATTGACCGTAGCTATCGATTATGGGAAGCTCGGATTTGGGTTTGAGCGAGGCGAGGAGGGCGGTGACGAGGTTGAGGTACTTTTTCATCAGTAGTAGAGATGCGTACACCAAATATTATGCAATCGCCCAACAAATTGGAAAAAGTCTCGCACCAACTCAATACCTAGTCACAATTATATCCAAATGATAACAGTGGTTGTTTAGAAATTCAGGTAATCTTTGAATTAGATGAGCAAAATCTGGAAATTGTTCGCCACAGATTTTCTTAGTAATTCGATGCTGATGAGGGTTTATTTCGCTATATTTCGGAAGCCCTTGCATTCACCTTAGGAATAAAAAATAAATAAGCTGACTAATAGAGCAATAGTTTACCTTGGATCAAGGCTTCTGGGGTTTAATTGTGCAAGTTATTGATTTTTCATTCCTAAGTGGTGACAGAGGTACGATCGCTTTATGCCCCCAACGACTGTAAGGTACAGGTCGCTTTCTGCAAGCTCACTCAACAAGCGATCGCCCTCCTGACGGCCCGCACCCCAACTGTTGCCCTAAACGGTATCCCCAAATCTTGCCCTAGTGATGGAATAGTTTTTTGAGAATATCAGATAAATGTGGCGGTGGGGACTCAGCCGTTTCAACCGGCACGACTGAGGCCTCATTACTCCTCGCCGATCGCATAACTGGCGATCGCAAGCATCACCGGCAGGAAAGTGAAAACCTCAACAGTTTTTCAGAGGCGATCGCCCCCTGGGAAATAGCATCGAAACTGCACTGCTTTTCCCAGGCGCGAATAGCGCTGTACAAAAAGGACAGAAGCTTTTATGCCTTACCTGCTGAATATAGCCTCAAACCCTAAAGAGCCTCATTCGCTTGCATCGCTAAGGCGATCGCTAATTTTTCCCTCAACTGCCGAAATAGCTACCACGCGGGGAGAAGCTAAATAGTTCTTCGCCGTTGGATCGCCGCTTCGCCCTTTGAAATTGCGGTTGGTCGCATAAACCCCTGTCTCTTCTTGAGTGAGTATCCCAAGTCCGGCATTAATACAAGCGCCACAGCCTGATTTGAGAATGGTGGCTCCCGCCGCTTCAAATATTTGCATATACCCTAAATTCTCAGCCTTTTGGCGCACCTCAAAAGAAGCGGGCACGATAAAAAGACTCACACCCGGAGCTATACGGCGACCTTCAAGCACCTCGGCAGCTTGAGCGAGGTCGAAAAGTTTTCCCCCGGTGCAAGAACCAATAAAAGCTTTGGTAATAGGAATTTCTCCTAACTTGCTAATACCAATTACTTGGTCTGGTTTGGGGGGACGAGCGACCTGCGGTTCTAAATCGCTCAAATCAAACTGATAGATTTGTTCATAAGATGCCTCGGAGTCGCTACCAACGTCCTCAAATAAATCTTGACCGCAGTTTTGGAGATATTGGCGAGTTGTTTCATCAGGAGCAATTACCCCGCACATTGCACCGCACTCAATCGCCATGTTCGAGAGTGTCATGCGTTCTTCCATTGGCATCTGGTCGATAATACTGCCTCGGAATTCCATAACTTTTCCCGCAGCGCCGTCACAGCCAATTTTGCTGAGAATAAATAGGATGATGTCTTTTGCAGCAATATATTTGGGCAAAGTTCCTTCAAGTCTAAAAAGTAGGGTAGGGGGAACCCGCACCCACATATCCCCCATCGCAAAAATATTCGCCATATCCGTTGTTCCCACTCCAGTGGAAAAACATCCAAAGGCTCCGTAAGTGCAAGTGTGAGAGTCTGTACCCGCTACAATTGTACCTGGATGAATGAAGCCCTTTTCTGGCAGCAGAACGTGACAAATGCCAGCAGCTTCTCCTGGGGAAACCATATCGAACAAATGGCAGCCTTGCGAGCGGGCAAACTGCACCATTTCTGAGTATAAAGAAGTGGCTTTAGGGTCTACTCGCACGTCGTTGACTTGAATAAAGTGATCTGCTACTAAAACAACGCGGCTAGCATCCCAAAGTTTTGCTTCTTCTCCAAAATTCTGGTAAAAGACATCAGCAACAGGTGCGGCTACGGCATCGTGAGACATGGCTAGATCGACTTTAGCAAAAACTATCTCTCCCGGCTGAACGTAAGCATTGCCAGACGCCCGTGCCAAAAGTTTTTCTGTCAGAGTCATCGCCCTAGCATAAGTTGAACTCTCGGGAACAGAAATTTCACCTTTCTGCCGCTTTTGGTTAAAGGGAATTAAGCCGCCTGCCCTCACAATAGCTTCGACGACGGGATTATTATTAGGCTGGGAGTAAACTTCTAAAGTCAGACCAATATTGATACTATTTCGGTAAAATATTTCGGCAAAAGAGAGGGCGCGTATTTTTTTTATGCCAGCAGCTTTTATGGCAATAGGTGCATTTTCTCGGCTAGAACCGCAGCCGAAATTGCGTCCGGCTTCGATTTCTTCATAGCCTACAAGGTTCCCTTCACCAATCAGATGTTCAAAAGCATACTGCTTTAAATACTCTGGGTCGGCAGTAGTACACCGTTTTGCCGGAATAATATCGTCTGTATTGATATCATCTCCAAAAATCAATACTTTCGGTTCGGTTGTCATAAGTTCTCCCTACTGCTTGTTTATCAAAGTTAACTACCGAGCTGTTGGACTATCAACTCGGTTAAAGTTTCCGCGTTGACTAAGATTTCTTGACCCTGGGGGGCTAAGTCTGCCGTGCGGTAGCCCTGGGCTAAAATTTTTTCGATGGCTTGAATTAGCTTGATAGCCGCATGGGTTTCCCCCCACTGCTGAAGCATTAAGACAACTGCCCCCATCGTTCCTAGAGGATTGGCAATACCCTTCCCGGCAATATCTGGTGCTGTGCCGTGTATGGCTTCATAAAGACCGAACCCGCGCTCGTTCAGACTGGCAGAGGGTAATAACCCGATGGAACCTACTAATGCTCCTCCGATATCGCTGAGGATATCCCCAAATAGATTTCCTGCTAGAATCACATCAAATCGCTTAGGCTCCCGCACGAGTTGCATGGCTAAGTTATCCACTAGCATTGGCTCTACTATAACATCAGGGAAATGTTCGGCTTCCTCCTGCACTAAACGGCTCCAAGGGATTTGTGGCAGAGCATTTTCTTTATGGGCAACGGTAAGCAAACCTCGGCGCTCTTTTGCTTTGCCTAGAGCTACTTTAGCGATGCGGCGGATTTGCCAGTCGTAGTATTTCATTGTATGAAAGCCATAATAGCCATTGTCGTCTTCTGTTCGTCCTGATAGTCCAAAATAAATTCCGCTTACGAGCTCTCGAACAAATAATATATCGGCTCCTTGAATCTTGTGCGGCTGAAGGCTGGATTTATCCAATAAAGTTTCAAAGGGACGCACGGGACGAAAATTGATAAAAAAGTCGAAGTGTTGGCGAAGTTCGAGAATCCCGCCTCTCGTGACGGCTCCGAATAAAATTCCATCAGCACCTTCGCATAGTTGGGCGGTTTGGTCGGGGAAGAATTTTCCAAATTCATTGAAGGCAGGTTGTCCAATTAAGGCATAGTCTATAACTACAGAAAACCCTTCTAGTTTTGCTAAATGCAGGAGAACTTTTAAGGAAGCGTCTACCACTTCTGGCCCGATGCCTTCGCCAGGGAGAGCTACCACGCGATAAGGCTCAGTCATTGAAAAATCCTCCCTCGAATAACTCGACAACTTCTTCTGGGGAAAAGCACCGCTGCTCTTGAATGGAAAGGGATTTGATTTTGTCTCGCATTCGGTTGTAATCTTCTGGAGTAAGCGGTTTGTTGAGTTGCTTCTCAAACAGGTATTGAAAATTGCTAGAACCGCTGCATTTGCCAAACCAAATTTCTGGATGGGCGTGAGGAAAAATATGGTAGCTATCTGGGTCGCGTAAGAAGCCATTAACGTGAATGCCGCTTTCGTGACGAAGGGCAGCTTGGGAGTAAGGGGAAGCAGGACGAACTCCTAGTGAATCGAGGTAGTCTGTGACTTGGGAGAGCGCTTCATAATTAATGCCCTCTACTTCTATCCCAAAGCGCAATCTAAGTCCATTTAAGACTTGCTCTAGTGGGATATTACCCGCCCGTTCGCCAATGCCTCGGAATGTGCCTGAAATCATTGAAGCTCCCGCGATGACAGCTTGGAGGGTATTTTCGAGAGCCATGCCTAAGTCATTGTGAAAATGCACTCCTAAAGCTGCATTGTTGACCAATTCTAGAATGTCGCGAACCCATACATAAGTTTTCTCTGGAGTGAGGATGCCCATTGTGTCGCAGAGGACAAAGTGTTCGATGTAGGGTTGAAATTCGCGAATGCACTGAACTAAAAAGTTAAAATCAGCCCGGCTGGCATCTTCGGCAGCAAACTCTACTTTTAAACCGACTTCTGCACTCGTAGCATAGCGCAGATTTTCCAAAACTTTATTAATCATGTTCTGACGGACGCGGCAGACAAGTGCATTAGGGAGATTGTCATCCTCTATTTTCTCTGGGTGCGCTGTTAAATTGCGGACTTCTGCATCTCTTAAAAGTAAAAGGCGATCTGAAACGGCATAGAAGAGGATAATTCGTTCTATTCCGCAAGCTTTAGCTCGATCGATAAATTGTTTACCAAGCATTGTGGAAGCCGTCATGGTGCTGCCTAAGCCTTCTGCTACCAAGGTTTTTAGTAAATGTTCTTCGGTTTCGTGAACGGCTGGCATTATTGCTATTTGGTGGATTCCTGCTTGGCTGATGAGTTTGGCTAAAGTTTTCTTAGTTTCATAAGGAAAGAAAAGCCCAGCTTGTTGTTCGCCATCGCGGAGGGTTTCGTCAGACATGATTAAGGGAAGTGTTGGCATAGGATATCTCCAAAAAAATAGGGTTTCTACTGTTATCAATTAAGATTTACAAGCCGCGCTAAATCGCATCTGGTAATTCGCGTTCCACAAACCGCAAGCGCGGATATCGGTAAACGGCAACTGTCACCCCTATAGCTAGAATTTCCATCGTAATAAATAGCAAGCCAATACCGCGGCCCGGCCCCACGCCAATGATTTGACCGATGCTTCCAGCTAATAAACCATCAGCCGCCATGAGAGGTTCAAAGATTCGTTCGGCTAGAGGGCCAGCCACAACATAGGCGAGGGGGATGCACGAGAAACAAATCATATTAATTGTGGCAAAGACTCGGCCTTGAATATCGGGAGCCACTTTTCGGAGTAAGATGGCATCGCACCAGCCATTGATGAAAGGTAAGCTGAAGAAAAACAAAAAGAAAGCCAGAGCAAAAAGGGCGGCATCGGCGCGTAATCCCAATGCTAAAATGCACAGTTGGCTGAGAAAGGCAAAACCAAATACGCCACGGATTAAAGTTCTGGGACCTCCCCAAATACTCATAACTACACTACCCAGCAGCATCCCGGCACCGCCGAGAGATTGAATGGTTCCGAGAACAGTAACAGAAGTAAAAGAAAGTACCAGTGGCGGGAATAAAACTTCAATCAGTCCAAAAACAAAATTATTGATAGCGAAAACAATTAGCAAAGCTAAAAGTCCGGGTCTAACAGTAATATAAGTCCAGCCTTCAAGTGCCTCGCGCCAGAGAGAGGCTTTTCCATTAACTGGAACCGCAGCAGTCTTAGCGTCAGGAAAGCGAACCAGCAATAGGGTGGTGAGGGCAAACAGGAAGGTGGCAAAGTCAATTAAAATGACACCTTCAAGTTGGACGATTCCCAGCAAGAATCCTGCTAGCAGCGGTGAAATTAGCTGGGCGCACGCTTCTCCTGATTGAACCATACCGCTAGCACGCGGCAAGTGTTCCTTCGGTACTAATAAAGAGGTCGAAGCAGTGTAAGCTGGCAACTGAAAAGCTTTACAGACGGAACTGAGGCTGACGGCGAGGTAGATGTGCCAAATTTCAAGGTTTCCGGTGGTGAGTAATAGAGCCATCGCCACTGTAGTTATCCCCGCGCCGGAGTCAGATAGAATCATGCACCACCGCCGGTTCCATCGGTCAACGAAGGCACCCGCTACCGGGGAAATCAGGATACTCGGCAGCATAGCCGATAGCAAAATCAGAGAGAATTGAGTGACTGATCCTGTACGCTGGTACACCCAAACTCCCAATGCAAAACTTGTCAGTCCCGACCCGATGAGGGATACCAGTTGTCCGAACCAGACAAGAAGAAAAACGCGCATTTTGTAGAATATACCGAATCGCATAGTTATACAATAGTAGTTGGCTCTGGCGCACTCAAAAATCCTATATTCAGGAAATAAGAAAAATAGATATTGAGTAACTCTGCATTGAGAGGCGGGCAACAAATTTCAGTTCCAGACAAAGCTTCTCGCGTATTTTGGTTGTCAAATTTAAATTCAATTTTTTGAGATTCAGCCTCTTCAGAAAACATGGGTAATAGAGAATGCAGAGCATTTTCGGGGAAATAATTAAGATGATGAATCAGTTCTTGACGCCACTTTTTAGTTGAAACTTGTTTAACTGGATAACCAAAGCTTTGTATCCAATTAATTAGATATTCCCAGGATATCTGATGATGATTGGTGATATGAAAAGCCTGTCCCAAGGATGACTTTGCTTGTGATATGCCAACAATAGCTTTGCTCACATAGTCTACAGGAATCATTTCTACCATCATTTCTAACTCAGGGAACATTCCAAGTTGGATACAACCTTTAATCGTCCTAAACAGCCAATCATCTGTAGCCACCGCACCTGTCTGGCTGTGTCCTGCAAAACGACCTAGCCTGTATATGCACACAGGAAGTCCCCTTTCACGAGCGATATTCATTAATTTTTCTGCTACCCATTTGCTTTGACCATAGCCGCTAGTCAACCCTTGACTACTATCGAGAGGGTCTGATTCGGCAATTAACTGACGCTGAAAATAGTGAGGTGAATAGAATACACCAAGAGTAGAAATAAAATGTACAGGCTTGATTTTGATTTGGCTAGCTAACCTGAGAACGTCTTGAGTTGCCGTAACATTAACTGCTTTTAAGGCAGAGTAGGGATAGATAATATTATTGGATTCCCCATTGTGATAAATAACATCAATACGATTGGCTAAATTTTGAAACTCCGCTGCGCTAATACCTAAACGGGATTGAGATAAATCTCCAATTACAGGAATAATTCGAGAACTGAAGGTTGGCTGCCAGAGAGTGTAAAATTCGAGTTGAGTTCGCAACCTGTTTTTTCCTTCATCCGAATTAGAGGCATTAACCAAACAATATATATCAGCCGTCGTTTGCAGAAGCAACTCATATAGTAAATAACTCCCGCAGAATCCTGTTGCGTCTGTTAGAAAAATACATTTTGGTTCGCCAATTTGATTAAACGCTAGC
This sequence comes from Microcoleus sp. w2-18bC1, assembly GCF_036700365.1. Classification (NCBI taxonomy): domain Bacteria; kingdom Bacillati; phylum Cyanobacteriota; class Cyanophyceae; order Oscillatoriales; family Microcoleaceae; genus Microcoleus; species Microcoleus sp. w2-18bC1. The sequence goes on along the minus strand of NZ_JAUBOS010000020.1, from coordinate 74,560 downwards.
GAGTGAGGCTGGATTTCCTTGTCAAGAAAGACTTCAGCACTTAAATCGAGAATATTGTCGGTCAGATTATCGATTGTTCCTACCTGGCGAATCTTGTCAATCAGTTGGGCAATACCAGCCACAGTCGGAAATTCAAACAAGCGATGTATTGGTATATCTACGCCACAGACTTCATGTAACTTAGACAGCAGCCGAATAACTAATAAAGAATTTCCACCAAGTTCAAAGAAGTTATCGTTAACTCCTACTTGTTTTAAACCCAGTAATCCTGCCCAAATATGGGATACAAGAATTTCCGTAGAAGTACAAGGAATGTTCTTAGACTCTATCATCTCACTCGTATTTCCTGTAGGTACTGGTAGCTGGCGACGATCTACTTTGCCATTGGGTGTTAATGGCATAGCCTCTAACAGCACAAAGCTAGATGGCACCATGTAAGATGGTAGTTTTTGTTTGATAAAATCACGGAGATTACCTGCGAGTATTCTTTGTAAGCTTTTCACCATACCGCTACTTTCGAGTAAATCTTGGTAATTTTGATGCCAAAGAGATTGGGTTTCGGGTGTCAGTATTAGTTGCACGCCTGTTTGTTGTTCTTGATGCCAAGCAATTCTCCCTTTTAAGGGTGACTGTAGCAAATTACTTGGTAGTTGGAGTTGCAAGTGGATTTCTTGACCGGGCGTGGCATCTAATTTCCCTATTAAACCAACACCACCAAAAGAAATATCTCTAGTTTGCAGTAGAAGTTGAGTACCATTACTCAGTTCTACTAAACACTCAATTTGATAAGGTACTCGTTCTGGAAAAAGGTTAGATACTATATAAGCTACTAAATTCTTGTTGGTCGGCACATCTTCTCGATCGATTACCACAGCTTCTCGCACGTTAAGATGCTGGTTCAAAACTGACTCAATTTCCCCTAGCTCAATACGAAAACCACGAATTTTTACCTGATTATCAGTACGACCAACTAATTCGAGATTACCATCGGGCAGGTAGCGAACTACATCTCCAGTTTTGTAGAGGTAAGAACCTGGTTGATTGTTAAAAGGGTTGCGAATAAACCGCTGTTGAGTTAGATCTGGACGGTTTAAATAGCCCCGTGCTAGACCATCGCCACCAGTATACAGTTCACCCGGAACACCAATAGGAACAGGCTGTAGATGAGTGTCTAGCACATATACTTGCGTGTTGGCAATAGGACGACCTATAGGTACAGCTTTAACATCTGCCAAGTTCTTCTCTTTCCAGATATCAGGTTCATAAATTGTAGATGTAATTGTAGTTTCAGTCAGTCCATAAGCATTGAGCCAACGGATGTGATTCCCTACTATTTTCTGCCAATCGATCAATTTGTCTGGTAAAACTTTCTCATTACCAACCACAACTAATCTTAACGAAGAAGGCAGTTGAATCTCTGAACTATCCAGAACAAATACCCACTCATGCCAGTAAGAGGCAGGCAGGTTAAGAACAGTCAGCTTTTCCCGGTTTATTAATTCTTGAAACTCTGCAATAGTTGGAGAAATTGAACCTAGTCGGAGAACGACAGTACCCCCACCGATCCAAGTAGGAAATACCTCTTCTGCTGCTACATCAAAGCTAATGGAAGTAAACTGTAAAACCCTATCTGTTGCTTGCAAATCATAGTGCTTGGCAATGGAGACGCTGTGGTTGACTAAGGCCTGATGCGAAATCAGAACTCCTTTTGGCTGCCCCGTAGACCCTGATGTATAGATGGCATAGGCTAAATTATGGGGCGTTACGTTGCTAGTAGGGTTTTTCTCGCTGGAGCGGGAAATTTCTTCCCAATCAAAGTCTAGGCAAACAACTCGTGCCTGATATTCAGGAAGAGACTCAACAAACCGGAACTGGGTAAGCAGCACTGGCACAGAGGAGCCTTTGAGCATAAAAGTTATTCGCTCAGACGGATAGGCAGGATCTATGGGGACATAAGCACCGCCCGCTTTGAGGATGCCTAAGAGTCCTACTATCATCTCAAGAGAACGCTCTACACAAATGCCTACCAGTGTTTCTGGTTTTACCCCCAGTGCTTGTAAATGGTGTGCTAATTGGTTGGCCTTGGCATTTAGTTCTCGGTAAGTTAGGTGCTCCTCTTTAAAGATTACTGCTACTGCATCTGGTGTTTGTTCTACCTGCACTTCAAATAATTGATGAATACATAGATTCTGAGGATAGTCTTGTTGAGTTTGATTCCACTCCACTAATAACTTGGATTGTTCAATTGCTGTCAAAATGGGCAAATCTGATAGCCTTTGTTCTGGATTCGCTAGAATACCTGCCAATAGCGTTTGCCAATGCTCTATCATTCGAGCAATGGTCGCGGTATCAAAGAGGTCTGTACTATATTCAAAAGCTCCTGTTAATCCCTGCTTGGTTTTCTGTAAAGATAAGCTTAAATCAAACTTAGCCGTATCATTGCTTCCTGGTTCAGATATGTTAAGTTTTAAATCTTGGAGAGTAATATCAGACGTTGATTCATGCTCCATATCGAAACTTATTTGAAACAAGGGCGAGTAGCTTAAGTGACGCTCTGGCTGTAGTGCTTCTACTAGCTTATCAAACGGTAAGTCTTGACGATCGTAAGCTTCTAAGACAACTTGTTTAACTTGTTGTAATAACTGAAGAAAGGTAGGGTTTTCTGATAAATCTGTACGCAGCACTAAATTATTAACAAAAAATCCAATCATTCCTTGAATTTGAGGGTACTGACGATTAGCAACGCTCGAACCAACAACAATATCGAGTTGATTAGTGTAGCGATAAAGTAATATTTTAAATGCTGTGAGGAGCAACATAAAGAGCGTGACCCCCTGCTGCTGACTCAAACTTACGAGTGCTTCACTAATATCTTGCTCAAGGGTAAAAACTTGAGTTTTTCCGCGAAAGGATTGTACAGCAGGTCGGGGGCGATCGGTTGGCAATTCTAACAGCGCTGGCATCCCTGCTAGTTTTTGCTGCCAGTAAGCGAGTTGAGACTGTAAAACTTCTCCCTGTAACCACTGCTGTTGCCACACAGCAAAGTCTACATACTGAAGGTTGATTTCAGGCAGAGTTGGTGTATGATGCTCAACTAAAGCTGAGTAAATTGTGGTTAACTCTTGAACAAAGATATTGACAGACCAACCATCAAAGATAATGTGGTGAACTATTAGCAGTAGAACATTTTCTGTTGGAGTAAGCTGAACTAACTGTGCTCGGAGTAGAGGTTCTTGAGCGAGATTAAACACATACATTACTGACTGAGAAGCTAATTTATCATACTCAAGCTCTCGTTCACTTGCTGGCAGAGGACGAAAATCCACGACTGGCAGCGTAAAATCTCTAGTGACAGCGATCGCCTGAACGGGTTCTCCATCTACAGCAATAAAGTTAGTGCGTAAGATTTCATGGCGATTGATGAGTAATTGCAAGCTTGACTCTAAAGCCGCAATATTGAGTTGACCGCTAAAATGCAAGCCAAGAGGAATATTATAGAACGCGCTGTTCGGCTGCAATTGGTTTAGGAACCAAAGACGCTGTTGGGCAAAAGAAAGAGGGAAGGTGTTGTTTTCTGTTCTGGATATAGGAGCGAGCGCACTGGCATTTTTCTGATTATTGGCTTGGTGCAAAAAGGAGATTATCTCTGCTTTACGCCCATTAATTTCTGACTTGAGAGCAGGGGTGAGTGTCCCTTCAGGAGCGTTGCAACGAAGGCGTTCGCCTTCCATAAATAGGTTGATATCTAGCTTGCGTAGATTATTAATAAACTCAATTGTATTTATCAAAATTCCACCTCTTCTCGGTTATTAATAGTTGTGTTGCTCGTTTCAATATTTTGAGTTGCCCAAGAGATTGCTTCAATGTAGCTAGAAATATCCGCTACGGTTGGAGCTTCAAACAACTTCGATAAAGGCAGATTCAGCCCAAAGGTATGACTCACTTTTGAGAGAAGTTGAGTCGCCAGCAAAGAATGCCCACCTGATTCAAAAAAATTGTCATTTATACTCACTTTCTCTACTTCCAAAACCATAGCCCAGATGGACGCTAGTAATTCTTCTGTAGGAGTCCGAGGAGCTACAAAATCTCCTTTGTGAATTAAACTATTGAGGTCTGGTGCTGGTAATAATTTGCGGTCTACTTTGCCATTGGGGGTCAGCGGTAAGGACTCCAAAGTTACAAAAGCACTAGGCACCATATAGTCTGGTAGTCGCTCTTTCAGAAAATGCCGCAGGTCACCAACGGTGGGCGCAGGTTTCTGAAGAGGGACAGCGTAAGCGACTAAACTCTTTTGGCTGGGAATATCTTCTCGAAGCACGACTGCAACAGAGAGTAAGTTTGGATGTTGACTCAGTGCTGCTTCAATTTCTCCGAGTTCGATCCGAAAACCACGAACCTTCACTTGGTCATCTATCCGACCGAGATATTCGATATTGCCGTCGGTCAGGTAGCGGGCTAAGTCCCCTGTTTTGTAAAGGCGCGAACCCGGTTCATTGCTAAAGGGGTTGGGAATGAATTTCTTATCAGTCAACTCGGGACGGTTGAGGTAACCTTTGGCAAGTCCCACACCCGCAATGTGGAGTTCTCCGGGAACACCGATGGGAACGGGTTGGTTGTGAGGGTCGAGAATATAGATTTTTGTGTTAGCGATCGGACGCCCAATGGGCGGTTTCTGATTTCCGTCACTGCAAAGGGCAACGGTGGCGCAGACAGTGGCTTCTGTTGGCCCGTAGAGATTGAAAAAACGCCGTCCATTTGCCCATCGTTCAACCAAGGAAGGAGGACACTCCTCTCCCCCTACGACAATATTCTCTAAAGTGGGTAATTCCTCATCAGGCAAAGCCGCTAGCACAGATGGCACCAAGTTAGCGTGGGTAATTTTTTGCTCCCTCAATAGCTGGAGCAATGTTAGCCCTGATTGTAATTGTTCTCGTGTTCCAAGACAGAGCTTGCCCCCCGCACAAAGAGCCATGATAATTTCCCAGATAGAAGCGTCAAAGCTAATGGAAGCAAACTGAAGAATTCGACTGTCTGAGTGTATGTTGAATAGCTGGATCTGTGCTGTGGTTAAGTTGCACAGTCCAGAGTGGGCCAATAAGACGCCCTTGGGCTTGCCTGTAGACCCTGATGTGTAGATAACGTAAGCCAGGTTATCCGGCGTTACTGTGCTGCTGGGGTTCTCCGAACTGTGGAAAGCACTTTTTTCTATGTCCCCATCCACACAGACAACACGCGCAGAGTTTGGGGGAAGCAATTCAACCAGTTGCGTCTGGCTGAGCAGCACCGGCACCGAGGAGTCCTCCAGCATGAAGGCCAACCGTTCTTGTGGGTAAGTTGGGTCGAGGGGGACATAAGCACCACCAGCTTTGAGGACGCCTAAGATTCCCACAATCATCTCAAAGGAACGCTCTACGCAGATCCCCACTAGCACTTCTGGCCCAACTCCCAAGCTTTGCAGGTAGTGAGCTAATTTGTTGGCGCGTCGGTTTAATTCCCCATATGTGAGTTGTTCCCCTTTAAATACCAGTGCCACCGCATCAGGTGTTAGAGCCACCTGCTCTTCAAATAACTGATGGATACACTTATCCTGGGGATAGTCAATCGTTGTATTATTCCACTCAATTAATAGCTGGTAGCGCTCTGGTTGTGTCAGTAGGGGCAATTCTGAAATTGGTTGAATAGGATTGACTGCGATCGCTTCCAGTAATATCTGGAAATGGCCTGTCATCCGAGCGATCGTGGCATCATCAAACAAGTCGGTATTGTATTCCCATTCTCCAATTAGTCCCGATGAAGTCTTCTCTATAAACAAAGCCAAATCAAAGTGTGTTATGCCAGTTTCTACTGCTAATGGACTTACTCTTAAGCCTTCCATCTGGATTTCGGGTAATTCGTCGAGCAGCATAAACATCACCTGGAACAGTGGTGTGTAACTCAAAGAGCGTTCTGGCTGCAATATCTCTACTAATTTTTCAAAGGGTAGGTCTCGATTAGCGTATGCTCCGAGCGTTACTTTTCGCACCCTGGACAGTAAATCCTCAAAACTTGGGTTTCCTGCCAAACAAGTGCGTAATACTAGCGTATTAACAAAATATCCAATTAAATCTTTAAATTCGGGACGATCGCGATTCGCAATGGGCGAACCTACACAAAGATCGGTTTGCCCAGTATAACGGTAAAGTAAGGTTTGAAACGCCGCTAACAGCGTCATAAAAATAGTCACTTTTTGCCTCCGACTTAAACCGATCAGAGCCTCGGTGAGTGACTTTGAAATGACAAATCTATAATGTTTTCCTCCAAAGGTTTGTGTAATTCCTCGCGCTCGGTCAGTGGGTAGTTCTAATAAAGGTGGTGCATCTAATAGTTTTTCTTTCCAATAGGTTTGTAGGGAATCTAATACCTCACCTGTCAAGTATTGCCTCTGCCAAACCGCAAAGTCTGGATACTCAGCCGGCAGTGGAGGTAAGTCTTGGGATAAGTCATTGTAGAAAGCTGCTAACTCCCGCCACATGATGCCTAATGACCAACCATCCCAGACAATGTGGTGAGTTCTCAGCAAGAATATATGTTCTGTTTTTGTTAGCTTAAGTACAGTTCCTTGGATTAAAGGCTCGCTAACTAAGTCAAAGGGCTTGTGGGCTTGTTCCGTTGCTAATCGCTGAAATTCTATTTCTCGGTCACTAGCAGGTAGATTGCTTAAGTCTACGACTGGTACTGTCAAAGTCAAACTTTCAGCAATGATCTGAACTGGCTGCCCATTAACCACCGTAAAGTTTGTGCGTAAAGCTGCATGGCGAGCGACGATCTTGTTCAGGCTTTGCTCTAGTGCAACGATGTTCAGTACGCCCAAGAATCGTAAAGCAAATAGTTCGTTGTAAGAAACGTTATTTGGGTCTAACTGGCTCAAAAACCATAGTTGTTCTTGGGGAAAAGATAAAGGTATGTCCCGTTTTTCTGAGACGGGTACAAGGGTTTGTTTAGTATCGTTCGCGCTTGTGTTGCTTTGGGACAGCAACGAGATAACTTTTGCTTTATGCAATACTAATAATTCCCGATCTTCTGATGTCATTACCCCCTTGGGAGCGCGAAAGCGCAACGTATCGCCCTCTAGCCACAATTTGACACCGCGTTCGGCAAGTTCAGCTAAAAATTGATTGAGGTTCATAGTGCGCCCTCCTCCATCTCATAGGAACGTAGTTCGCCACGTCTGCGGACATCCAGCGTCGCGCAATGGAAAGAACCCATGAAAGGATAGTAACTTTCAAACTCGCAAGGAATCGGTTTAAACCCCCAGTCTTTTAATGCTTGAATCGTAGATTCCTGTGATTTTTCCACAATTACTCGCTCTTCATCGAGACTGAGTACATTCATATTGACCCACTGACTGATCACTTTTGTGTCATAAAGTGTCATCGGCGTTCGGTTCGGTTTAGGTGCGAGCAGGATATCCCAAGATTTGAAGTAGTCAGGCAAGTTGTCAACATCTATGAAAAGCGGATTTACTAACACCTTTCCCGGAGCTAAGGGAACTAGGGTGGTGTCAATATGCAAAGCTTGTGGGCAAAGTGATTTAACCTCGTGAACTCGATATTTATCGCCCAGGTGTCGGCGCACCCATTCGATCCCAAGACTGTTAGTGACGTGACTTTTCTGTACAAAAATATCCCGTCCAAAGCGTACAAAGTCTGCGGCATCAAACGTTGGCTCAAACTCAGTGATTACAAAGCGCCTTTCCTCACCTGGAGCGGGAGTTTTGTAATCTGGGTCGTATTGTGTATCGAGTAGCTGCGGTTTTGGTGCAGCGACCCACTTGGCTCCTCCCTTTAAGTATTCTTTGAGTAGGGAGCGGTAAGCCCACGACTCGAAATAACGACTGCGATCGGCCATTGGAGCTTCAATAATTTCATTCCCAATTACCAAGAAAACGTCGCGGGGATTTGCTGAACAAAAGCCATTCATGACTTCCCAATCTGGTGTGCGGAAAGAGGCAGAGTAATCAACAATATCTGGGCGACGGACAATAACTCCTTCGGATTCAAGAATATGAGCAAATCCATCGACACACTTGGTAGCAGCCTGAACGAGCCACTCTGGGTAGGGGAGCGGCTGTTTCTCCGTCCGCTTGGCTAAGCTCTCCATTTGTTTCTCTTGACCGGGAAGCACGGTAGCGCGATGAATGGTATGCCAGGAGGGAACCATCGCTCCATCGACGATGCCAACAATAACTTCCTCAAGTGGGTCCCATTCATTGTAAGAACACACGGGAGATGGGTTAGTAACTGTGGCGGAGCGATCGAATGACTTGGGGGAGGCGAATTCAGTGACTGTTCTTTTTTCTAAAGGCTTAAGATCCTTGTGTGACTTATCGTTGCGTAAAAGTTCAAGCTGTTGAGACATTAATTGAAGCTGTTGCGCGATAATTCTTTCTACACTCGTCTCAGATTCTACATTTTCATTTGCTTTTTTCATTGTTTTATATTGGGGGACGGCTACTGCTACATCTAATGTTTGGGCTTGAGCTAGTTCTTGGGGGGATTTACTGGAAGTGAGTTCTTCGATTGTATCAAGGAATTTTAATTCAAAATTTGGGAAAGTTGATGATTCCGAGTCTTCCAACCCATTTTTCTCGATATAATTAGCTAGAGTCTCAATAGTTTCTAATTCTTCAAAAAACTGTTGAACTTCCACCTTGACCCCAAAATTACTTTTAATGCTTTGCATTATTTCTAAAAGAAGGAGTGAATCCGTCCCCAGTTCTAAAAAAGTGGCAGTGGCATCTATTTCATCGCTTTCTATTTGAAGCAACTTCGCTACCAAAGAACGTAAGGTTGAGCGAATGCTATCTGAGGGTGTAGTTTTTAATCCGGTATCTCTGTGTTTAGCTGGGGAATTAATATCCATTTTTAGATTAGATATATTAGTTTGTGATGGATTTAGCTCCATCGTTTCACCATATTCATGTAGCGCGTGACGATCTACCTTGCCATTCGGTGTTAATGGCAGGGCATCTAACATCACGAACACTCCTGGAATCATGTGAACGGGCAGTTTCTCTTTGAGAAAACTGCACAGATTGCTGCGAGAAATCGCCCTAGCGTCCCTAGGGACAATGTAGGCTGCCAGATATTTGCGGTCTGAAACATCTTGTCGCGCCACGACCACAGTTTCTAAAACTGCTGGGTGTTGAGACAACACTGCCTCAATTTCGCCGAGTTCGATACGGAATCCGCGAATTTTTACTTGATTATCGATGCGACCAATAAATTCGATGTTGCCATCTGGGAGATAACGAGCTAAGTCGCCAGTTTTATAAAGGCGATCACCTGGTTCATTGCTAAAGGAGTTGGAGATAAATTTCTCTTTAGTCAAATTGGGACGGTTGAGATATCCTCTTGCTAGACCAACACCCCCGATATGGAGTTCTCCCGGAACGCCAATTGGTACAGGTTGCATCTGCTCGTTAAGCAAATAGATTTTTGTATTCAGTACAGGCTTACCAATTGGCGTATTGCCGCTTCTCACTTCAAAAGAGCTAACAGAATACAGAGTGGCACAAATTGTAGCTTCTGTTGGCCCGTAACCGTTAATAATGTACAATCCCGGAATTTCCTTGCTTAGCGATGTCAACAACCGAGTGGGAATGGGTTCTACTCCTACGAGCAATCTACGCAAAGAAACCTTATGCGTTCCTTGCAAAACTCTTTCAGAAAGCTGATTGAGCATGAACGGAGGAATGTAAGCACTGTGAATTTGATGAAAATTTAACCAGTCAAGAAATGTCTGAGTGTCTGAGCGTACATTGTTTGAAACTATATAGAGCGTTCCTCCGGCTAATAACGCTGAAAATATTTCATAGACAGAAACATCAAAACTAATTCCCGTCCATAAACTACACCTATCCCCGACAGAAAGAGGCTGTTTGCTCTGGAAATCTGTGTATAGGTTAACAACTCCGGTATGACAGCAACAAACTCCTTTTGGTCTACCTGTAGAGCCAGAGGTGTAGATAACGTAGGCTAGGTTATCAGGCGTTACACTGCTACTAGGATTTTCCTTGCTTTGTTGGACAATTTCTTCCCAGTCTTTGTCCAAGTAGACGACATACGCAGAATGTGGAGGAAGTTTCTCGATTAGCTTCGACTGAGTGAGCAGCACCGACACAGAAGAGTCCTGTAGCATGAAGGCCAAGCGCTCAGACGGGTATGCGGCATCGAGTGGAACGTATGCGCCCCCAGCTTTGAGAATCCCCAGAAGTCCCACTATCATATCGATGGAGCGTTCAACACAAATTCCCACCAAAACTTCTGGCCCTACACCTAACTCTTGTAGATAATGGACCAGTTGGTTTGCCTTAGCATTCAATTCTAAGTATGTGAGTTGCTGACTTTCAAAAACAACCGCTATGGCATCAGGTGTCCGTTCTACCTGTTCCTCAAATAGCTGGTGGATGCACTTATCTTGGGGATATTCTCTTGTAGTGTTATTCCACTCGACTAATAACTTATACCGTTCGGCGTCTGTTAAAGTTTCTTCGCTTCTAAGTTGCTGTTCTGGATTAAATGCTGAAATTTCTGATTTATTTAAAGGAGCTACCATGTGTCTAAGTTTAATTACAAATAAGAGAGTTCTGAGAGCGAGCGTCACATTGAGGGCAATTTTGTAGTAGCAATTTGGTGGCTTGCCCTAACCGAGTATAAATGCGTAAGTTTGAGGAAAGCTAAATGAGAAAACCTAGGCGTAACGCCCAATCCAGCAAAGAAACGGAGAACAGGATACCGCCCTCGGTATAAGAGGTTTACAACGGCTAACAGGAATATCCGGGAATTTTTTTATCCAATCAAGTTAAACCTTATCCAATGCTAGAACTTGTTGGGAATAATGCCTGAAGCTACGGCTTCCACCACCCCTGGATTTTCTTGCGGATAGGTGCTTTCGTTGTAGTTAAGAATGGTCATAATCCTGGTCATTAAATAATTTGTGTGGTCAATTGGCAGGGGTCTAATCAATGCTCATTTCAGTTCCAATCGCAGCCAATTTAGGCACGTTGCTATTGTTGGATAATTTTGTTAAGCAATAGGTGAATTATGCTATTGCTGTTGTGTTCGTAGATCACTCGCTTTGACTTGGAAGACAGCTAACTGCACCCACTGTCCTCCCAAATCATTCGGTACCTTTCAAAAAGTTGGCTCAGTACGAAATTTATTGCCGGACGTTGCTATTGCACCCATACGTCCGCTCTTGAATGCCTGGATCACACTAAGAATCTGATTTTGTGAGCCCCTACCCCCTATAGATTCAATTTAATCTTTTTGCCAGCTACACTCATCAGCTTGTTATTTGTCATCTATCTCTAGACATACTTAAGATAATTCTTTGGATAGATGCTTGTCAAGGGAAATCAATAAAATTTGTGTAAAGAAAAGGTCATGGAAGGTAAAAATTCAACATTTCCTGGTTTGGACGTGAGTAACGTAGAAAAAGCTTGAGAAGAAATGCCCCAATTTACATTCACTTCGAGAGCAAATAGTTCTGGAGATAATTTATACATCCTTATATCATTCGTCCATAGGGGATTTACTGATCTAACAATGATGTACGCACTATTCTGTAAATCACGAGCTAAACAATAGCCGTAATTTCACGCTCGACGTGCGATCGTACACACTCTGAACTATATGGTAGTAATTAAGTAGAAGTCCCTTTTGTAGCGTGAAACCCTGATTATAACTGTATCGTTCAAAAGCTATGAAAGTCTATTAATTGCTTCCACAGGTTGTGAAACGGCATCTGATCTCTATCATACTTCCTCTCCCCCGCCTTTGTAAGTCGGAAAAGTCGGATCGGAAAGTCGGAAAAGTCGGATCTTGCATAATCTAGTGACAATGCGCTGGGAGTGACAACCCGCCTGAAACCCTTATGGGATAAAGATTTAGCCCACTTGCTGAAGCTTTGAGAACAGCTATATCTTATAGATTTGTGCGCTGGCTGCAATAAAATATAAACGCCCAAGCGGCATATAAAGCCAGTTTTGGCTTGGTTTGGGCGTGAAACGCAGTTTTTGTCGCGTTAAGGCAATCATTTCTGGGACGCAAGAAACTCTAGAACTGCTAGAGAAACAGCCAGAGTATCAGGCGATGGCTTACGCCTACGGACAAAGTAACGATTTTGCGATTCCCAACGATTTGGTTTTGGCAAACGCAATTCAAGCTTTACGGGAAATTTATCACGCAATAGTTGAATCAGAATGCTATTTTCCTGGTTGTGAACGTGAAATACCCTCAACTCACGAAAATATTAACGTCTTTGATTTACTGGGCAGTTAAAAGATATCACTTAAAGCGTCTTACCGTAGTGCTTCGCTTTTGGGCAATGATGTTTTTTCTCCATAACTATGACTATCTCTCATCAATCACATCTAAATCTAATGAGCAAAATAGCCAAAATAACTAAAAATCACATCGAATGGTTTAAGGAACCGAAGGACTGCTTTTTCTACTACGGCAGCAACTGGTGTCCGGGTTGGGCGATGGCGCTACGTGCCCCGCAAGCTACGGTAAAATTGAACTTCCGTTGGCGCAGCCCTCGCAGAGGATCGTTCCTCAATATTTCTATCTGGTAAGAAATGCTTCCGGTGACTGTCATTGGCTTCCTGCTAACAAAGCTTCTTGTCGTGGGAAAGGTCAAAGTCATCTGTTTGACAGTAGTTATATGGTCAATTCCTTTGATTGGCTTAAAATCAAGAAATTCAAGCCTATCTCCTGAAACTTTATGCACTTTCTCGCCACTAATAGCGTTGAACCAGTTCGCTACTGGTTTTTCTTATCCTCAAGTTTGTTGTGTGTTTCGCTTACTATTTTCTTGACCCGCTACAGAAAATGGTCAAATTGTTTTCTTAGGTGACAAAGAAAGTGATGAATGGGTAAGCAATTTTGAAAAAGCTTAGTTTTTTGATACTCAAAAGAGTGCAAATACTAAAGCAACAATTTTAACCAGTAATTTTGTAGCTTGCTAGTTTTCCGCTAATTATCTTTCTGTTATTGCCGTTTTCTGGTCATAAACCCCTTAGCCAAATTTAATTTTTGTTTCTACCTTATTTGTAAACAAAAGTCAACTTTTTGCCGTCAAAAAGAGAAATAAAATTGAGATGATATACTAAAAAAACAATTTATCGCTCGATACCAAGCTCGATTACCACCATGACAATAACAGCAGGATTCGCAACAAAAATGCTGCGGGCAACACTCGCTGACTACAACTTTTGGCCCCAATCTGAAAGCGATTCACCGCTTTCGATTAAAAGAGCTAAACTGCCATTGGATGAAGCAGCAATCCTCAGCAGAGATGCTGCAATGCGGAGAGCTGCAATCAAGGCGATGAATCCCCTCGCTCCTAGTTACAAAGCTCCGGCGACACGACGCATTGAATACAAAACTTTAGATGAGCTGTTTCAACCTTTGATCAGAAACTCTTTGACAGAGTTAGTAGGGATGGCAACCCAAGGTTTGGCGATGGAAGAGCCTGTTTTCCCAGAGACAGTATTTAGCATTTTGATGCCGATCGAACAGGTTGAATATCTAACTGAGCTTTACCAAACATTCACTCAGTTGCAAAATACTAAAGTCATCATGGTTCACGACGATGACGGTGACAACACAAGCCCTGATGCTTACACAACTCTGATGATTGCTGGAGAATCAGTGGAATCTGAAGTTATCCTAGCTCAGGCTCTGCTGATTCAAACCTGATAAGCGCCAAAGTTCTTTCTCTCTCTTGTTTTTAATCTCTTTTCTGGTATTGACTACAGAGAAGAGATTAATTCTCGTGTATTCACAAATTAAATAAATAATCATGGCTATTAGAATCACCGCCCCAAATCAGCCAAGTATTCAATTAAACTCTTTGCCTTATTCCTTACCTGTTACTGCGATCGCAGACAGTAACACAAATACTGACGTTCGATTTAAACTCAACGGTACAGTTGTCGGCACAGACACCACAGCAACCAATGTCGGCACGACGGCTGCGCCTCAATATCAATTTGGGATGAGTATTACAATTAATACTCCGGGGAATCATTTAATTGAAGTTGAGGATATTACTGGAACAGCTCCTGTCACAGTTCGATCGACCGCTCAAATAAATTTTGAAGTTAAGCTAAATACTCCAACAATTGCGCTACGAGATCCTATTCTTTATTCAGGGCAAACTGTAGTAGTTGCTGATGTCGCATATCCGCCAACTAACTCTTTTGTCCGTTTCACTCTCAATGGCGCAATTATCAAGGAATCTCCTTGGATTCCTTACGAAGCAGCCATTACACAAAATGGAACTCTACGTGCTGATTTGATGGTTGGTACGAGTGTTGTTGCTACCGCTTCTCGTGAGGTTTCTCTTATTCCTCCAGAGCCGGCTATCGTTGGGCCGACTGGGCCAGTCGGGCCAGCAGGGCCTCAAGGTCCGATCGGTCCTCAAGGAATTCCCGGCCAAAAGGGCGATCGCGGTGATGTTGGCGCAACTGGTTCGATCGGTGCAACTGGTAATCCTGGCGCTCCTGGCCCTCAAGGCATTCAGGGAAATCCCGGTGCAACTGGTGCGGTCGGGCCGATCGGACCTAAAGGTGATCAAGGAAACCCCGGCGTAGCAGGTTCTCCCGGTGTAGCCGGTGAAAAAGGCGAACCAGGCAGTCAAGGAATTCAGGGAATCCAGGGCCCGATTGGTGTAACAGGTCAAGTCGGACCTCAAGGCAATCCAGGAATTCAAGGTGAACCGGGCGAACGTGGTTTACCCGGAACTCCCGGCGCTTCGGGTGCTGAAGGTTTACAGGGTGTGCCTGGAATGGTCGGCCCGAAAGGTGATAAAGGCGATACTGGTAATCCAGGAATGCAAGGCGTTCCCGGTGAAAAAGGCGATCGAGGCGATCAAGGTCTAGTTGGCGCTACTGGCTCTCAAGGAAATCCAGGTTTAACCGGCCCACAAGGTGCTCAAGGAATTCAAGGCGAACGTGGGGACCAAGGCATTCCCGGTGAAATTGGCGCAACCGGCCCGGCAGGCTTAACCGGCCCGCAAGGCGCTCCCGGCATAAAAGGCGATCGTGGCGATCAAGGCATTCCCGGCACGGTCGGCGCGACTGGCGATCAAGGTTTAACCGGCCCGCAGGGTTCCAAAGGCGATCGAGGTGATCAAGGAATTGCTGGCGATATCGGCCCTGTTGGTCCGATCGGTTTGACAGGCCCGCAAGGTTCTAAAGGCGACCGTGGCGACCAAGGAATTCCCGGCGAAATAGGCGCGATGGGCCCGAGCGGCTTAACCGGTTCGCAAGGTGCTAAAGGTGATCGTGGCGATCGAGGAATTCCGGGCGATGTTGGCGCAACTGGCGCAACTGGCCCGATCGGCTTAACCGGCCCCGCAGGTCAAAAAGGCGATCGCGGTGATCAAGGCATTCCAGGTCAAATCGGATCGCAAGGTATTCAAGGCGTTCCCGGCGCTAAAGGTGATCGCGGAGAGCAAGGAATTCAGGGTATACCGGGCAATATCGGGCCGGCTGGTCAAATGGGGCCGGCTGGTGCAACCGGAGCGCAAGGTGCTCAAGGACCACAAGGGATTCAAGGGCGACCCGGTTTGATTTGGCGCGGAAACTGGAACGCGACGACGAGCTACGTCATGTTTGATTCTGTCGCCCACAACGGCAACAGCTATATTGCCAACGCACCAAGCATAAATTCTGCACCGCCGTCGGCTGCTTGGACTTTGGGAGCTAAACAAGGCGACCAAGGTATCCAAGGAGTTCCCGGAGCTAAAGGTGATACTGGAGCGATCGGGCCTACTGGTTCAACTGGCGCAACCGGAATTCAAGGTGCAACTGGTGCCGTTGGAGCGCAAGGGCCGACTGGTCTTAAAGGTGATACTGGCGCAACTGGCGCAACTGGCGCAACTGGCGCAACTGGCGCGACTGGCGCAACTGGAGCGCAAGGAAATCCCGGTATTTCTGGGCAGGTAGGGCCGGTAGGACCGATCGGACCGAAAGGCGATACTGGAGCAACAGGGCCAGCGGGTAGTGCTGGTACAGGTATTGTCTGGGGTGAATGGGTCAACATCCCCGTACTAGCTGGAAGTGGAAATTTAAGAGTCCGTCGATCTGGAAATTTAATCCATCTGCAAGGAGGAACGCAAATAACAGCACCGAATACTAGCGGAACGCCTAGCATTACTTTAGCTAATACCCCATCAGGATTTGGTGTTGCACAGAGCAAACCGTTTGCTGTTTTCGCGAATCCATCTTCAGGAACTCACATTGCTGTAGGTACTGTCACTTATGCGAGCTCACTCATTCTTTTGAATTTCTCAAAAGAAGCTGGAATGATAAGCACGTACTACGCGATCGATCAACTCATCTCAGTTGATTAATAGATAGCAAATCGCTCTGTTTTACATAAAACGGAGCGATTTGCTATCTATTGTGCAATGTTAAGTCACAACCACACAAACTAATATGCTTCCACAATTAGCTAATACTTACAGTCCAGCAAAGGAATATCCTACAGGTTTCTGGTTTAGCAGTCCTAAGCTCAACGGAATTCGGTGTGTTTATCAAAGATTTGGTGCAATAAAGGGACTAAGAAGTCAGACTTTGAGTACGCGATTTGTTGGACTCGATCGCCTTGAGTTAGCGTGTCAAAGTATCTGTGATGCTAATAATCTGTCGTTTCTTGATGGTGAATTGTTTATCCCTGGCAAAACACTTGATGAACTTACGGTGCTGGTGCGCGAGCGAACCAACTATGACCTTGCTGATAAGTTTGCTGTAGAGTTTAGAGTTTCTGCTGTTGTTGAAACAACAAATCCTAATCTGACAGGGCATCAAATGATTACTTTGATGCGACAAAACTTCCCTCCGCTGGGAATGGTGAGCTTTATACCTCAAGAATTGATTCGCAGTACACCGCTCGGAATTCTTGATGAATATACAAAAATAGTGAATTCTGGGATTTCTGATGAAATATTTCTCAGAAATCCTGATTCAGTTTATTCAGAAGTACGATCGGACAACTATCTGAAAGTGAAGGGCATAACAAGCGGAATTTTTACTGTTGTTGGATTCACTCAAAATCCTGTAGTGAATTTCGTCAGTTATATGTCCGTTGAAGGGATGGTAAATGGAGTTAATAAAATTACTCGTGTTTACGGTTTAAACGATGAAGAAGAGCAGGATCTCTGGATGAATAGAGATTCTTACATCGGCAAACAAGTTCAGATAGTTTATATGGGGCTAAGTGCTACAAGAAATCTCCGAACCCCTGCTTTAGGTCGATTCGTTTAAGGAGAAAGTTTAAATAATGTTGCCACAATTAGCCAATACTTACAGCCCAACAAAAAACTATGGGGTTGCTCAATGGTTTAGCAGCCCCAAACTGGATGGAGTGCGGTGTCTCTATGAAAATCAAAGCAGTGGATTGAGAAGTCGATCGGGGCTGACTCGATATTCAGGATTGACTGAGATTGAGGAAATCTCCGAAAGTATTCGATCGACTAACGATCTATCCTTTATAGATGGTGAATTGTACATCCCTGAAACTCCTTTTGATGTAATCTCAGGAATTGTCCGCAGCAGAAAAACTGTAGAATCTGTAGTAGCAAATAAACAAAAAGTTCAGTTCCGCATCTTTGCGATCGGGTTCAATCAATTCCCGACAATGGAGACAGTTCATGAAGTAGATCAGGTCAAGCAAATTTTCCCGGCAATGGGGAAACTTAGCTACGTCCCTCAGAAATTGATTGAAAATAATCCTTTGGTAATCCAAACTGAAGCTGAATTGGTCAAAAGTTCTGGACTCTCGGATGAAGGGATAATCCTACGGAATCCGAACTCTGTTTACTCCGGGGTTCGATCGAACAATCTCCTAAAAGTCAAAAACTTTGTAAAGAATAACTTTACGGTGGTTGGCTTTACCAAAGGTAGTGGCAAATATGCAAAGTCTCTGGGTAACTTACTGATTCGGGGAATGATTAACGGTCAGACCATCAATAGTCGAGTCGGCACAGGATTTACTGACTTGGAGCGATCGACAATATTTGCCAACCAAGCTGATTATTTAGGCAGAACGCTGGAAGTGGTTTATCTTGGTGTGACTGCTACAGGCTCTTTACGGCATCCAGTATTCTCGACATTTGTGTGAACCAAAATAGAGCAAGAAAAAAGCTTGAGTATTGTACATCTACTCAAGCTTTTTTCTGTCTGGTTCAAAACTATTTGACGATTCCTACAAGTTCCGGCACTTTCCCCGCTAATTTCCAGCCTGTGCTAGGCGAGTAAACCGGAGTGCTAGCGTTAACTCCCCAGCCCGCTAGTTCACTTGTTGGTACTTCAACGAAGGAACTGTCAGGAGCTTTGATTTGCCAGGTTTGCTCAGGATGACTCAAGGTTTTTTGCGCTAGCAAGTCGGCTGGAATAGGAGGAGGTTGAATGCCTGCAACAGGAGGAACAGGAGCAACAGGAGCGACAGATTGAGCAGTAGATTCAGCAGCAGGTGCAGGCTGTGGTTGGCTTGGATCAGGCTGAACTAAAGTCAAAAAGGATTTGCTGAAAGTCAACTTAGGTCTGCGAGAAGCTTTAAAAGTGATAGCTTCTCCAGTCCGAGGGTTGCGTCCTTGACGTTCAGGTCGATCGGTAGCTTTTAAAATCCCTAACCCTTCCAATGGTAGTTTTTCACCATTGCGAAGAGTGAGTGACATGAAGGCTACTGCTGAATCCCATACCGCGTTAACGGTACTTTCAGAAAATCCAGTTGAAGCTTTTACGTGGTCAGTTAAGGCAGACATAACTAATGTACTCGACAAGACTAATGAATATTTTAATTATGCACCATCAAATGATTAATTTGGTGGTAAACCAAAATCTTCTGGCTTATAAAGACCTGCTGGCATCTTGTTTTCTAAGAAATCGATTTGTTCTTGAGAGAGCGTTCGGTTATAGAGCCGAACTGTTTTGGTGATGATTTGTCCACTATCTTCCATATATTTGCCGTTGGTGTAACAGCGCATCTCACGAGTTTCCCCGATCGCAACTTTACTTTGGTACTCTTTCGGTATCCATCCAAGGGGGAAGTACCCGATATTTCTGGTACTTTCAGGAAAGCTCATATCAACACCAAGTTCCATCCGCGCCTTTGTCTCACCCGCAGCAGGTTTCATCCGTTGAACAATC
This sequence comes from Microcoleus sp. w2-18bC1, assembly GCF_036700365.1. Taxonomy (NCBI): domain Bacteria; kingdom Bacillati; phylum Cyanobacteriota; class Cyanophyceae; order Oscillatoriales; family Microcoleaceae; genus Microcoleus; species Microcoleus sp. w2-18bC1. The sequence goes on along the minus strand of NZ_JAUBOS010000020.1, from coordinate 55,359 downwards.
CGAACAAGAACATTTTGCCCTTTCCATTCACCTTTACTCCACACATTGGGTTCTTGCTTGTGAACGTTGTATGCGTTGAAATAAGGCAAAGTATCAGGATTTTCTTGTAAGTCCATGAGAATTTCGTCCCTGAATAAGTTGAATACCAACGACCCAGTGCTAACCTCAGATGCTCCGGTATGAACCGCTCTCCAGTAAGCAGCAGCCCAACTTTTTTCAGTGAAGGGCTGACCGTCAGCATCCGCTAATTGTTCTAGCGCGGAGTCTTTGAGAGCTTGAAATTTAGCAGACACCTCACGAATTTTGGTAGTATCACCATCATTTTGAGTTTTCCATTCGATCGCAGCACTCATTTCTATCCGGTATGCCTTGCGATGTTCAAAAGCAAAATCGGTTTGTTTCTGATCGACCACAACGCCCACAAAAAGTGCATTCTGAAAGGAGTTGATGTCGAGGTTGGTTTCCAATTGAGCTGGTCGCCAGTAGGTGTTAACGACTCTGACCAGCCGGGAAATAGTATCGATCGCATCGTCGGCAACGGCACAGGGGCGAGACAGATAAACCGCATCCTCTTTAAAATCTTTGAGCCACGGAATTTTGCCCGCGTCTCCGAGAGTGTTGAGATAGTCAGTAACAGCCTGCAAACCCTTGTCATTATTCGGATATGCCGATTTCAATGAGTCAACCGCAATTTGTAATTCCTGACTCAGAAAATCGATAATTGCCATTTCTGTGGGAGCTGTCTGCATCCCACCAGGAGGAATCAGCAGCACTATTCCTTCAACTCCCGCACCTCGCGCCCGACCGAGAAGTGAGGCAACAATTCCAGTGCTGTCGTTCATGCTGTTGATGGCGACTTCTTGGAGAGTTCCAGGCAACGCCATTTTGGGAAGCTTGTCAACGGATGGAGGTTTGTCAAAGTTGGCGATCGCATCTCTCAGAGCTGGATACTCCTTGGATGCAATGAGTTGAACAAAGTCCCCGTCAAAGTCTCTCCCCAAATTCAGCATGAGTTTTGTCGAGGCTGCCATCAATCCTGAACCTTTGGCATAAGTGCCTTCATGACGGTTGATCCAGAGCTGACAGTCTCCCCAGTGGCGCATGGGGTTGCAAAATACGATGTACTCGCCGGGAGCCATCCCCGGTGCACAAAATACTTTTTCCTTAAAAGTGGTTACGTTGTTAGCGTCCGTGGTTTCGTATTTTTTGAAATACTCATCAGGCTGGGACATCAATGACCAAAAACGAACCCCGGCTGCTTTGGCTAAATTGAGCCAAACAGCTCGAAGTCTTTCTGCTACTTTCCCGGTGATGTAGGGATGCAGTAACAGCCTGCCTTTTATGTCATATTTAATAATCTCCATTGCCGTATTGACATATTCAGCTTCTGACTGGATACTGTCGCCTTGTTCACGCTCTTGCGCTGCTTCTACTTGATGGATTCTCAACTCTTTAGCAAGTGCTTGAATTGAGTTAGTAGCTGCTGCTAATTTTTCACATTTTTCCCGAAGTCGGGTAATGATTTTGTCTTGTTCAAGGGTTTCAAACTTAAACCATTGAAATAGCATCCAGCCTGCTTTTGCTGTGCGCTGTTCCGCCTCGAATACTAATCCACAGAGTAATTTATCCGTGTAGTTTCCGAGTGCTGGTTTCTTGCCTTTCAGCGAACTCCAGGGAATCACCAAATCATAGCCAGAATTATCTAGTGCGGGATTATAGGCGATCGTCCCTTTTGCTACCCATTTTTTAAATGCTGCTATCCGAAACTGAATAGGAATATCAGCATCAATTTCATCAGGGTCAAATTCTACTGTTCCTGCGCCTAATATCTCCATAAATTCTCTGGAAGCTTTGGCGTGACTGTCTCCGCTGTTCCAATGCCGTTTATTTACTGGATCATCTTGAGGATTGCCATTAGCATCTCTGGCTGTATCATCAACAATCACATAATTGAATTCTCGACCTATTAAATGTTTGCATCCTGTGTGAAGAATACTGCCGTAAATGATTCGTTTCCATTGTTCTGTTGCTAATCCTCCATAGTAATCACTCCCGATCGGAGATAGATTGAATGTAAACCTACCGTGATTGCGAGAATTGCTAGCTAAATCCAGTTGATATCGATCAGTTTTATCCACAATAAATGGATTCAGCAGTGCAGGATTTTTTGTATTTTCTGGGATTTCACCAATACAAAATCTATCTTTCCTAACATCTTTGTGTAACCCTGAAAGCAGAGTATTTCGCAAAGTTACTTTGGGAGTATTCGACCATTCTTTTGCAACACAGTCCCACACTGACCAAACAGCAGTTGTTGCTACTTTTGCCAGTGTTTCGTCTGCGCCGTACCAATCGTAAGTCAGCTCATAAATTGTTGGCATCTGTTTAAATGAAGTCCATAAAATTGAGTCTACCTGTTGCTATTCTAGCAACTTTATCAGGCCCTAATAATGCTGCAATTTCTTCTTTTCCAGTGACTTGAATTGGATTATCAGGATTAGTTAAATTATAACAAATCGCATACTCATTTTTGGGATTTAATCCGAGTCCTATGATTTGGCTCATAGCAAGTTTGGCATTGTCCCGCATATTTTTAGCTGAGAGTTTGAACTGATCCAATATTTCGATCGAATTAGTTTCGTACATGGTAGCTACTCTCAGATTGAATCTGTTTGGATTATCGACTAAATCTCCAAAGACATAGAGAGTTTTCGACAAAGCAGTTTTATTTCGCATCGCTAAAATGATAATGATTGAGACAATTAAAATCGGCCCTGCCATTGCAATCAGAAACATCCAGGCAGTAACATTCATATTACTGGTTCCAAAAACAGTCATTAACAAAGCTTCGTTAATTTTCAAAGCAGAAGCAGCAAAAAATCTTAATGCTTCAGCCCCTGAACTGCCAGAAACTTTGAGGACGATCGAAGTTACGCAATGAATAAGAGCTGTAATTAAACTTCCTGGAATTCCTGCCAAATTCATGCAAGTCGTTAAAAACCAACTTGCTATGCTAGAAATTATGCCTGCTGTAATTCCTACTGTCGCTAAACCACTTCCTACAGCAACGATCGGCGCTATCACCGGGACAATTATCAAAGCACTCGCATTTACTTTGATACTTCGCATTGATAAGATTTGATCGTTGTAAATTGAGTTGATATCGTAGTTGCTATTACCTATTACTGTTCCTGTACCTGTACCTGTTCCTGTTCCTGTTCCTGTTCCTGTTCCTGTTCCTGTTCCTGTCGTAGAGCGTACAATTCTGGGAGAAGGGATAGGTGCATCACCCATAGCAACTAAACTTCTAGCCACATTGTTGTATTTAGATCGCGTTCTACGTCGATCGTCTAATTTTAGTCGTTCATCTTGCAATTCTTGGTAATATTTATCTCGTAATCTTCTAGCTTCTTCCTGCATTTGAAGCTTTTTTTGATTAATTGATCTCCAAGCCTCATCCATAGCGTAGTTAATTTTTACCCCGGTTTTGGACAATTCTGGGAGATTTAAGCTATTGTTGAAAGCATTTATGACATCACCATAGATACCTTTCTCTGTACTTGTAGAGATTAATCCAGCCAACGCTCTTTCACCAGCACCTGCTAAATTGGGATAAAGTTTGCTGTTGTAGGCACGGTTGATGCCGTGGGATGTTTCCAAGAATGCTGTTCCACATTGAGCTATCAGAAGAGGAAAGGCTGCTACATTCTGTGATGACTGAAGCCAACCTAAAAGAACTTTAGCCGTTGGATGAGCCAACAATCCCTGAGTCAGCGGTTGCTCCAGGAGCCATTGCTGAGGAGCCTCCATTATCTTTTTGACTTCACTAACTCCTTTTAGTGATTGAAAATTCGCCCAAACATCATCGAGTGGATTGGTAGGCATAGTAAGTGTGGTTGTTTTAGATATTTTTAACAATATTATAATTCAAGTCACACTTACTATGCCTACCTCATCAGCTAATTTTAAGAATTAGACTTCTTCAAACTTTCTTGTTTAGCAACTCGATCGCACTCAGTCAGTTCAGGAGTAGATTTTCGGGCTAGCCAGATCCATGTCACCTCATGAACTTTTGCTAATTTATCAAGTTCTTCCCACAAGTCTTGATTAGCGTTACGTTTCCAACCTTTAGCCATTGTGTTTACGACGTAGCTTGAATCCGAAAACAGTGTCACCTTACAAGGCTTCTTGAGAGCTTTCAACGCTTCAATCGCTGCTGTCAATTCCATCCGATTATTGGTAGTGGTTGTATCAGATTGACCACTAATCATTTTCTTGTTAGTTTTGTCTGGAATTGTGAGTAATGCAGCCCAACCACCTGGCCCTGGATTCCCTGAGCAAGCACCATCACAATGAATATTAACCACACTTTTTGTTTCAGTTACAGTTGTCATTACTTTTAACAAAAAAGAACATCAAAATCTAAAAGCGAAGCTACCTAAAACCTGAATTATTGCTATAATATAACAAAGAATTGGGGAAATTTATGTCAGAATACACAGATTTGTTGAGACAATATGCGCGTTTATCGGTTATCAATTCTGGATTGTCGATCGAGAATTCGGAATTATTGATCGAGAATTCGGAACTGTTAATAGAAAGTTTGAGGGTAAAAGCAGAAAATCTAAGACTGACTGAGCGGTTGGAACAAATGAACTATTTAGCAAGAGCAATGTATAACGATTTCAAACTCGATCAACCACATGAAAACTTGACAGAAAATAATAGAGAATCCTTAGAGCTGGAGAGTGGCGGGACTATCTATTTAGTTCAGTATCTCGATCGAAATGGAAAATCCTACATATCAACAGAAGGTTTTACACCAGAAGGTGACATAGCCCCTAAGCTTTATTATTTCGGCTATGCGGTCTTTTTCATGGTAGAAGAACTGGTACGACAAGGATTTAATAGTCTGCCTGAGAGATTTTCAACGTTGTTCGATCGAAACCCAAAGTTTATGAACTATGTAGTCAAAGAATTTGAACGGGTGATGGCATATTATTTATAAGTCCAGCGAAGAAGTTCAGCAGTCAAAGAACAAAAATTTGATATTCATTTAGAAACTAAGGAAGTTTTACTTATGGACGATCGTACCAAACAACGGTTTGAAACAACTTGACGACCAATCGCTTTCATAGATAACCCCTGACTCCGCAAACTACGAATGCGTTCTCTCAAAGCTTCAATTTCAGCGGTCGATGGCGCTACGCCCTTCGACTACGCTCAGGCAAGGCCCCGCAAGCTACGAGTAGATGGTTCGACTTGCTTAGGCTGTAAGTCCCATGCTCTGATACTGCGCTGTACCTTTCCTGCTGTCGTGTTGGTATGTTTGGCTATCTCGGAATAAGATAGCCCTAGACGGTACAAACGGATTTGTTCTTCTAGATTGCTCATCTCTTTCGCAGAATTATTAATATTGAAGTAGAGAAGCTAGAAACTGGAGACGCATCAAAGGAACAGTCGCTTGGGGAACGCAGATCGACAAACCTGCTAAGTTGATTGCTTCTGCCCTGCCTGGAGTTCTCCGTTTTACTCCTGGCTCGGCTGGCGGGGGATTGAATCGCCACCAGTGGTCATAATGCAATCCAGCCAGGTACTCGGAAATCCCATCATCCAGAGGCATAGCTCTGGGTTTAGTTTCTGGGTAGCTGGTAAACGACTTTGCGATTTCAATCTGTGTTCCAATGTGTTTTGACCAGCCCTCCCACCTTTTCCGTTGCTGGATGCCAAAGTGGTTGGCGTAGGCAATGATAAAGACTCTTTGCCTCTCATGTACCGCACCGCACTCCGACGCGCTGATAACTTCAACTTCTGTTTCGTAACCGCCCATTCTGAGTCCGGCAATAATTGTTCGTAGCCCTCGATCGATAAGCCCGACAGGATTCTCCACCAATACAAAACTTGGTCTACCGAGTATGACGCATCGGAGTGCTTGGAACCATAGACTTGATTCGATGTGAATGAGTCCGGTTTTGGTTCCGGCTCTTGATGTCCCTGTGCAAGGGAAGGAGATGGTGTAGACATCGGCTTTATGTTTGATTGGTAGGTAGTTACAGATATCGGAATGAATTGGGATTTCTGGGAAATGAGTTCTAAGAACTTTTTGGGAATAAGGATTCTTTTCTACAAATTCGATCGTCTCTAATTTAATCTGAGAGTTCGCGTTAACTAAACTCCCTGCTAATTCCCAAGCTCCTATTCCCGCAAACAAATCAACGCATTTCAGCTTCATATTAGTGACTTTATTTTAATTTTATCATTTTCACTTCGTGTTTGGGAAGTAGTTTTGAATCAACAACTGTGACTAATATGACTAAAATTGTAATGATTTCTGGCAGTCGCTCAATCAAAGATATCACCGCTGGATTACCATCAATCGATCGAATAATGGAGCTAAAGTTTTCGATAATAGTTGGTGATGCGGGAGGCGTAGACAAGTTAGTTCAAGAATATCTGCGTCGATCGAATTACCTGAACGTTAAGGTTTACTTTGCTTTGTGGAACGGCAACGGAAAACCGAGAAATACGACGGGGTATGAAACGGTTGGAGTTGCAGGAAGCTATGTCGATCGAGACAAGATGATGTGCTCAGTTTGCGATTACGGTTTGGCTCTCTGGGATGGCACAAGTCGCGGAACCAGGGATAACATCGATCGAACTGGAAGGAAAACCAAAATTATCAGAATTTGAGGCAATTGAGGTTGGTCGGTGAGGGTCGCTTCGCGATAAGGAAGCGATCTCTCATCGCTGTAACTATCATGACTATTACTCTAGAAATGTTTGATTTCGACAAATTTACGACTGAGAAAGTTAAATTTGCGATCGATATTGACCGTAAAGTTTTCAACGTATCTGAAGGTTTAACCGATCATTATGATCAGTTAGATAATTCTCCACTGTGGCGAGGTAAGTTTTCAGTTGAGGAGTATCGGCAAATGCTATGGCTACAAATCCAAAAGCATTTACCCAGATATTTCAAGGTCAGATTAAAAGGTTTCTATGAGCCTAATTTAGTCCCTGATTCAGATATCTTTCGATCGATTATGGAATTAGCTCATGCTTACCGAGATAACGGTGAGTTGAAGCTGATTTATATTTCCGATCGTTCCCATGCTGAACTTATCGCCAGATGCGTTGATTATGTGGCAAATCAGATTCTAAATTAGAATTTCGGCTGTACCAGGAATTTATCTCTTTTCCTGGTAAGAAGCCGAGGTTTTCAGCGATACCGGAAATTAATCTTTGGTAAGAAGCTGTTATCTGACTATTATACCCGCAACATCGAAAACTGCAATTTAATATTAAGGAGAATCATGTCAGAAATTCACATCAATCCAATGAGCCTCTTCCCTTATGATGTCAACAGACGGGAGGGAACCTATTTCGATCGAAACGGTAAGCGAGTTAAGGATGAGTGTCTAGAAGGTCATTATGCTGTTGCTTATGAAGGTACAGACATTCGCTTGGCAACTTGGGCTGGTAAACAGCGCAAAGAATTGACCAATTTAGCTACTTATTTTGAAGGAGCAACAGTCGAAGAAAAACGTCAAATTATTTGGCACAAAATTGAAAGTCAAACAGTTAATAGACATTTTCTTCGTTTCTGTGAGAGACATAGAAATGAGCCTTTATTTCTATGGTATGTAAGTTCCTACGACTTGCCTACGGCTCAATTTATCAAAAGATTATTGGAATGGTATTGGTCACAATACCCAATAATCAATCATTAAAAGCTGCTATACTCTAACTAATTTAGTTGGAGTATAGCCTCATGTGTGCAACAAAATCTCCTGATAAACCAGCAATCAAAATAACAGACATAACCCCAGAGTATAACGTCAATTATAAAACTGGGTACATAGGATTTCTCAACAAGGGAGCCGACGTAACATCTCTCGGTATCGCTTATTTTACAGGCTGGAATTTGATAAGCGATATCCATGTGACTCATACCTTGATTGTCGCGGGTGAGGATCAATGTATTGAAGCAGACATGGTAAATAACACAGTTAAGGTTTGCAGCCTAAGCAAATACTTCAATGACCCTAACTGTCAAATCTTCTTCCGCAAACCCATACTTTTCAACGAGGCGGTAGGTTATGCGATCGCATACAAAGCCAGTCTCGAAATCGGCAAACAATACGATTTCGGCGCAATTTTGACCCAAGGACTCTCAGGCAGTTTCCCTGGGCGGATGCTCGATCGACTGCTGACCGGAAAGTTGGAGGAACTGCTAGGTAAACTGCTCGACAACCCTAATAAATGGATTTGCAGCGAGCTCGTTGCTTACACCCTAGATGAGCAGTTACTTTACCGAGATAAAGGCATCCTGAAACGTCCTAACTCTACCATCAGTCCTCAAGAACTTTTCCAGGATACCGAAATCTTTGCGCCCTGGAAACATTCTCCACCTTCAATAACAGAAACAGTAACAGAAACAAAAACTGTTACCGTAACCAAAACAGTAACAAAAACAGATTCAGAAACAGATTCAGGAACAGACCTAATCTGTAAGTAAGAATAGCTGAGGTTAACCGTTAAAACGCTTTGCGGTAAGGACGTGAGTTTGCCCACGTTCTACCCGTGAAGGAGTTTTGACATGAGTTTAGTTACAGTTACAGCAACAGGAAAGAAGGTAGTTGCGCCGATTTCGCATCCAGACCAGTCTCAGTTTGATTTGCCGATTAGCCAGAATTTGGTTTGGCGAGGCGGTGTCTATGTTTGCGTAGATGGCAAGAAGGAATATCATTTCTCTTGCCAACTCTCGCTATGTGTCCATGGCGATCGCATCCAGGTAGGTAGCCTTTATTCGACTGTCTGCGGGGTAGTTACGGTTAAGTCGATCATCCCTTCAGTAACCGTTGCTCAGTATTTTGAGTATATTGTCGAAACTGAACAAGGAACTGAAGAAAAACTTTTGCCCTGGGAAATCTACAGAGCTGTCTAACTTTTACTTCAAGAATCTTAAGCTGTTTATCGCAACAGTTTGAGATTCTTCTTTATGCTCATGTACAGGTACAGATACACAAAGAGACAGGTACACGCTATGTCTGAGTGAAAATGACAAAGAAAGAGAGATGGAAATACTTCGTTTTGATGAGACGATGTATTTTCGATCGTCTCATGGAAAACAAGTCATGTTTTAATTGGATTATCCGCAATAATTATGCAGATGCTGATTTCTGGCTCATTAACAAAGGCAGTGAACAGAAATTGGGAAATCCAGTAAAAGAATTTGAGCCATTCTTAACAGGCATTAAATGTCCAGCGCTGATTATTCCTGATTATGCCTACTACTTGTGCGTTTATCTACAGCAGCAAGGAACATGGGAAAGATTAGCGATCGGCTCAACAGGATTAAAGTCATTGCGAATTGGTGATATCAGAAAGGTATTTTCTGGAATTGGTAATCAGTACAAACAACAACATCAAGCCAGATACAAAGCATTTACACCCTCTAAGCAAACTGTCTCATCAGGAATCTAATCATGGAAAAACTCAACTTTGGCGGGATTGAAGGACAAGTATTAGCCTTATCCCCACACAATAGCTATTTCCTGGTCAAACTCTCAGAACGCGCCGTTATCCGAGGCATTTACACCTCGGATTTTGTTTGGGATTCAACAACCGATAACTTGAATGGATTTCACCCGAATTTGTTTACTTTGTACCTAGGAGTACGCTCAACTATTGAAGCAACACTTGTCAAGAACAAAATCCGACTTGCTGGCGGGAAACCAAATGAACAGGTTCGTGAACCCAGATATCTGTCGAATTCACAGTATGAAATCCGAATAATCGGACTTTCTGCTCAATCGATCGTACAAATTGTCAAGGATCACTTATAGCAACATCAGAAACATCAGAAACATCAAACACTAGCAACTAAAAAAACAAATCAAGAAACAGTTTCCAAGGTTTGTTAATGTTTTGCTTCGCTTTGAAGTGTTGAGTTATTTACTTAGTAAGGAATCTTGGTCATGGAAACAGTCAATTTTGCAGGTGTTGAAGGTGAAGTAGTGGAAACATCACCGCACGGTAGTTACGTTGTAGTAAGATTGAGCGATCGAATCACAATTGTCGGCACAACCAATAATCAATTCAATTGGCAAGAAATGCCGGATGCAGCTTCAGGATTTGAATCCTTCATCACGTACATAGGGATTCGATCGAAAACTGAGGCTACTACATATCTCAATCTCGTAGCTACAGTTGGCGGTTACACACTCCCGAAAGAAGCCGAACCCAGAAAAGCTAAGCGGATTAAAGATTTCCCGTTTGAAATGAAAATACGTGGGCTAACTCCTGAGTTTGTTGCTGAAGTAATTCGCTGCAAGAAAAAGTAGCTAACTACTCTAACTACTAACGTAAGTTTCTCTTCAAATAGTGAGGAGAAACTTACACTACCCAATTCACACAATTCAAATGACTGACAAAATAGTTTACGATGTGATTCAACGGTTTGAAGTTATTGACGGTGTGCCTCAATTGATTTCTACTGACATTAAAACAATTCACGGTGGAACAACTTTGTTTTCGATCGCAGAAACTTGGTTAGCAAAGAATACTCAGTTAGTCCGGTGCTACACAGAACAATACGTTGGCTACAAAAACAAACGTGACAAAAGATATCAACTGATTCTCACTCCTAGAGCAACCTCTCTTCAAGTAGCCTTTCCCGTATCTAACTTGAGTGGCAAAGTTAAGTTTGTTACCGAAAACGATGCGCTGTTTCCTTACGCACTGAAGGTGTCGATCGAGAACAAAGAAACTCTTTTCAAGCTTCTTAATGACCTTTTTCCACAACACAAACAACAGCAGTAACAAAAGATGTATCCAAACGAACGTGAACGACAAGTCTTTGAATCTGAACGTGAGAAATCGGAAATCACTAAAAAGCTAAAGTTGGCTTTCAAATCGTTAGCTTGGCAACATTACCAAGAACAGATGACTGAAGCCGAGTTTAACAAACGTTGGCAAATCCATCACATTCATTCGATGGATTACTATCGAACTGTTTGGTATCTCATGGAGAAAGGCTTTTCTATCCAAGCATTATTAAACAGCCAATCAGAAACAGAAACCTAACTTACTCTACTTTTACTACCATGATTCAGATTGATTCAGAAACAGAACAAGCAACTCTACGCCTACGTGATGCGTTCCGTGTACTCGCATGGGAGGTGTTTGAAACGAATCCTGAGATTCGTGAAGATTTAAGTCAGCGTTACACCAGATTCTACAGTCGCTGGAGACAGTGCAAGATTCGATCGATGGATCTAACTGAACTTTCTCTCTTAGCAACAGAAAGAGGTTTCTCGATCGAACAACTGTTGACTATCAGAGAATGTTACTACTCCATCGCGCAACCTTATCCAGACACTTTTGCTGATGATTAATGGTTGACCTAGACCTAAGTTGATGATGGTGAGTTTATCTTTCCATCATCAATCGATCGATGGCTACAGCTACGAAAGAAAGAACCTACAGTAGCTTTTCTGTTAGGGTCGCTTCGCGATAGGGAAATGAGATAGGTTTTCTGCTTATTTCCAAAATCACTGTACATTTATCAAAGGAATTTCATCATGGCTATTGTATTTATGTCCAAAACTGCCAAAAAGCGTAGTTTGTTGATTGATGCGCTTCGTATTCTTGCCTGGGAAGAGTACAAGTCTACCAACAAAGAAGCACTCAAGAATCTTCAGTATGGCGGTTATGCTGTCTTTGACAAAGAATGGCAAGTTGATGAAATTCATGGCAAAGGTTATGAGGATCTTCTCGCTTTTGCTAAGAGTCTAGAGTTTTCTGAGGCAGAATTGCTTTCGATTCGATCGAAATACTACTCCAAGAAAGCCAATACTGCTAGCACGACTCCCACCAAGAAGGATACATCTAACGGCAATATTCCAGAAAATGTTTCCGCCTATGAAACTATTCCTGAAGAATATGATATTGATGATGTGTTTTAGCCTTACTTAACACAGATTGATGGTGGAGAGTTTCTACTTTCCATCATCGATCGATCATCAGTCAATCGATTAATCAGTCAGTCGATCGATGAAAAGAGAAGAAGTGACAGAAGTTTTTTCGTTAGGGTCGCTTCGCGATAAGGAGGTGAGTGAAATATTGTCGTTTGGAGCCTAGTATCATGGAAAAGATTAAGAAAGTTATCCCAAATATCTCCGAATTTAAAGAGTATTTGCGAGGTTTAGTTACGGAAATGGAATATAGCCACAGTAGTTTGACCAAGAAAAGGTTAGAGCTTTGGTTATTTAATAAAGTCCATTTAGGCAATGGACAAGTTAGCCCTGGTTTTTATGACCAGAGGTTATATGACCTTTGTCAGAGGCTTTATCCAGGCAGTAACATAGGTTTGTTGACCTATCACGGCCCTGAAAGAGGTGGTAGTTGTGGTTTGATTGCTCCACATCGCGATCATGGGTATGGTAGACCGATCGCAGTATCTCTCAATATTGGCATAGCAGAGTTTGTCGTTGATGGCAAAAGCTGTGTGTTGAATGATGGAGAAATTGTAAAGTTTAATTGTAAGCAACTCCATTCTGTCCCTCGCATTATGAGTGAGGAAAGATTTAGTTTGGTGTTGTGGCAATTGAATGAAGCCAAAGGTTATCTATCGCAAATGGTAGAGCCGATCGAATGGTAAAATAATGGTTAAATATTTTGGATTTGATCCAGAGTATTTAACCGTTATCTCCTAGGTTGTCAAAGAAAGAAACAATGGTGAAGTCTAGTGTTGGGTAGGGCTTCGCCATTAGGGATTGAGTTAGATTTTTGTACTTTACTTAGAGGTTTATCATGGCTATCAATATCTTGACCAAATCTGAAAAAGAAGCATCCAATCTGAGAGATGCTATTCGGATAATGGCTTGGTCACAGTTCAAGGCTGACAATGATACCGATCTCAAAGGTTTAGATTTGTACGAAATTTTCAAAAAGGACTGGGAAACGTATGAGATTCATAAAATGGATCTGGCAGGAATTCGTACATTTGTCGGCAAGTTGGGATATACATCCGACGAATTGATGCAAATTCGATCGGAATATTATGCCAACAAGAAAGAGTACAACAACAACAACAACAAAACTGATGAATTTTAGTTATAGCGATACCGAGGCGCGTAGCGCCCGCCAGCTACGAACTTAAGAAAAAGCCTCAGTATCTGTGATAGATATTGGGGCTTTAAAATTAAGAGAAAGAGTAAGTGAAGATTTTTTGTGAGGGCGCTTCGCGATAAGAGAATGAGTTGTAATTTTGCAACTCATTCTCTTATCTAGGTATTTTTCATGGCTAATTTAACTGAAACTTTGGTATCGATCGTAATTGCTGGTGAATTAGCAGCCATTGCATTGTTAGCAGCAACTCCAATCATTGGTTATGCAAAAGTAACAGCAGCTCATGTCCAGTTAGTTCAAACAGCGAAGCAAAGCAGATATGATGCAATCGTAAATTATGGCGAAGTTAGAAGTGTCGCAATTTTCACAGGCGATAAGCCAGCAATTGCAGAGTGTTTGAGCGGAGTTTGTGGAGCTAAAATCCCTTTGCCTAGTGGTATCACCATCAAATCAACCTTTAGAGGTATTGATGCGAAAGTTGCAGGTAAAGCAGGTAGCAATGTAGCAACGTTGATTAGTTGGGCAAGCGAAACCAATAGCGGAATTGGTGGTAGCTATGGCCAGCATGGAACAATAACCTTTAGCCATCATTGGACTAAAAAGCGGTTTTGCTTAGTTCGGGGTGGAGCTAATGGCAATCAAGGCGAAGTCGTAATCCGAACTGATAAGGACTGTAAATAGCAATGTTGAAGTACAAGAAAATCTCTAGCTGGTGCTAGAGATTTTTTTTTAGACCCACACAACCATTATTCATCAACCAAAAATCACTCATCGTGAACAAGAAAATTGTCGGTTTAGCAGGTTTAATTCTCGCTGGTTTCGCTTCCTGTCAGCTCATGAAACCAAAGTCAACCGAAGAACTTCCCGCAGCTCCAGTCATCAAAGCATTGCCTCAAGATCCATCACTTCAGGTTTACTTCAATCAGTCTCAGACTTCTAGCTATACTGAGCCTTATCGCCAAATTACTCGTCCAGGTCATGACTTAGAACAGCTCATGGTCTATTCCATCAATAGCGCTCGCGAGAGTGTCGATGTCGCTGTTCAAGAACTTCGCTTGCCTCGGATAGCGCAAGCTCTAGCACATCGCCATCGGTCAGGCATCAAAGTTCGAGTCATCATCGAAAATCTGTACAATCGTCCTGTTGCTCTTTCTCCCTCACAGATAGCAGCGTTACCCAAGCGTGAGCGCGATCGCTATGCCGAACTCGTTCACCTTGCAGATACCGATAAAGACGGTTCGCTGTCAGATGCGGAAATCTCCACCGGTGATGCTCTGGCGATCGTCCGTGAAGCAGGAATCCCCATGATTGACGATACCGCTGACGGCAGCAAAGGCAGTGGATTGATGCACCACAAGTTCATTGTCATTGATGGCAAAACCGTTATCGCCACTTCTGGCAATTTCACTACCAGCGATATTCATGGCGATTTCAAGAGCGCCGAAAGTCGGGGAAATCCGAATAATCTGCTCAAGCTTCAAAGCCCGGAGCTGGCCAAAGTTTTCAGCGAAGAGTTCAGCCTCATGTGGGGTGACGGCCCCGGTGGGAAACCAGACAGCAAATTTGGTGTGAAGAAGTCTGCTCGCCCGATCGCCAGAGTTCAAGTCGGCGGTGCGACCGTCGCGGTTCAGTTCTCGCCGGCGACAAGCAAAACTCCCTGGCAGCAGACACCGAACGGATTAATCGATCGGACTTTAGCCACCGCATCCAAGTCCGTCAATCTGGCGCTGTTTGTCTTCTCTGCTCAGCAGTTGGCAGACACACTCGAAACCAAATCTCGAACCGGAGTCGGCATCCGAGCTTTGGTTGATTCCAGTTTCGTCTACCGTCCCTACAGCGAGGCGATGGACATGATGGGAGCCAGCTTGCTTGAAGGCTGCAAATTGGAAGTCGAAAACCGTCCCTGGAGTCAGCCACTGGCGACGGTCGGAATGCCAAAACTTCCTGTAGGCGATGGCTACGCCCCGGCTTACGCCTACGACTGCACCACAAGTTCGGTGTTGTTGATGGAACCAAAGTCATCACCGGTTCTCACAATTGGAGTGAAGCCGCCAACCGGGCAAATGATGAAACGCTGTTGGTTGTGGAAAGTGCCACGGTCGGCGCTCACTTCGAGCAAGAATTCGTAGCTTGCGGGGCGCGTAGCGCCATCGGCTCTATCAAGGCGCAATTCTCGGTCTGCCACAGCGCATCAAGCAGAAGATGGATTCTCGCAAATCTGAATGTAAGTAGATAATTCTCCAGCCCTCGCTGGAGATTTTCTGTTACCTAGCGCTTCGCGTTAATGAGTTGATTTCTAACTAAAAACTATGCTGCACCTCAAAAGCTATTTCTCTGTTTCTGAACAACAAGCTTTAGTTGAGCTTATCCGAAATATAGCCAGAGCCAACGGCGGGATAACAATTCCTGTGATGCCCAGTGGCCAGAAATTCAACTGTAGCCAAACCAGTTGCGGGATTGTTGGTTGGCTATCCGATCGCAAAGGCTATCGTTACTCATCCATCAATCCAGTAAATAATCAGCCATTCGCAGCAATGCCGACAGAGTTGATAGATATTGCTCAAAGTTTAGCCAAATTAGTTGGTGAATTTGATTACCATCCCGAAACCTGTCTAATTAACTTTTACCCAGCCACCGGGAAAAGTAAGTTAGGTTTGCATCAAGATAACACCGAGCAGAATCTCAAACCCTGCATCATTTCGATATCTCTCGGTGATGATTGCAGTTTCGTCATCGGCAGCAACCGCAGTCGCAAAGACCCACTCGACGGCATCCTCTTACGATCGGGCGATGTCCTCATCCTCCACGGTGACAGCCGTTTAGCCTATCACGGAGTCCAAAGAATTCTTCCCAAAACCTCGGACTTATTGAAAAACCACGGCAGATTAAACTTAACCATTCGCCAAGTTTATTAGCCAAGAAATAACACAGAAATAAGTAATGCTTCGCCATGAGTTGTTGATTCTTTTTCAGAGGAACAACTCATGGCAACAAGCAATATTCCTGCTTTACAACAACGAGTCAATCGAAGTCTTAACCGCGAGACTCAATACAATTTTGATGAACCGTTTGATGTGAAAGAGTACCACACCGCGATGATTACTGGACATCGCTGGTTCAATTACAATATTCCGATCGATCAACTTATCACAATGGCAGTGAAGCAAGGCGTGACTAAATTCTTGTGTGGTATGGCACTCGGCGCTGACCAAGTTGCAGCAGAGATTTTAGTTCGGCGTAAACTCAAATGGACAGCCGTGATTCCTTGCGCTGATCAACATAAGTTATGGAAACCTCGTGAGCAAAGTCATTACAAGAAGTTGCTGGAGAAAGCCACAGAACAGAGATGCCTTTATCAGACCTACAAACCTGGTGTCATGCAGGCTCGGAATTTGTGGATGGTGAAACGATCGGACATTTGCCTAGCAGTTTTTTCCGGCGACCCTCACGGCGTTGGCGGTGGAACTGCCACAACTTTCGAGATGGCCCGCAATCATAATCTGCTCATTTATCAGTACATCCCGGCTGAATCTCAGTTCTTAATTATTGAACCTGCTCACCGTCAGTTACGCCTCTTCTAGCTGTTTTTCATCGCATCCCCCTTATTAAGGGGGACATCTGACCAACCGCAAACTTAACCAAAAACTCAACCAGAAACTCAAAATGAAGAAAAAAGCAGTTATAGCGCATATTCACAGTCGCATCACCAAACTTGCGAAGGGTGCGATCGAACGCGGAGACATTCTCACTTGCGATCGCATCTCCGACAGCTCTTACTTAATCAAGCGTTCTGTGCCTGATAAAAATGACGGCAAACCACAGACTACCAAATATACTACCGTCGCTGCTGCTAGCCTGCTTTATCTTCTCAATTCCTACGCTTTAGCTAATTCCATAGACACAGAAACAAAAACAAAATAATGCTTCGCTGTAAGGGAGTGTTCTGTTTTTGTTTCTGTGTCTAAATGCAAAACCATTCAGCTACCTTCAGAACACCGCAAACCTGGTCAGAAGAAGATATCTATTATCTTTCAAAAGTTGAAAAGATACTAGATGTAAATGCGATCGTAGAAACGCTTAAATCTCGCTGCATCTGTGACTGTCAGATGTACGACGATTCTGATGTCAAATTAGCGTTTGTGCGTTGGTTTCAAGCCAAAATTGAATACATGAGCAACGATATTTACAATGTCGTTGAAGCTGATGATAACGTTTTCCAACTTAATTTGCCTCCTCTCTGAACTGAGAAATGAAAACAAAAGTACCCCTCGTGAAGGCTTCGCCGGGGGGTACTGATTTCTACTCTATTCCTCTGTCAAAGGTAACAAATATGTCCATCCAATCTTTCACTACTCTATCACAAACTGGTCAACAATTAGTAATCGATTCTGAAACTGTTGAGACTCTAGTTCCTGCAAAAGCATCAGACCGGATGCTTCTAGAAGCGATCGGCAAACTAATTAATCTGGATGAAATCGTCGATCGGCTTCAAGCTTTGGATCATCAGCAATGTAGCTTATTTACGGCTGACCAAGTTAAGTTTGCTTTCCTCAAATGGATTGAGAATCATCTTGAGTCGATCGAAATGCAGCCTGAATGGTTCATTAACAAGGATTTCAAGCATTTCGATCGACATCTGCCATTTGATGATTTGCAAGATGCAATAGAGTTGCGAGAGTACGATCCAGAATCTATCTATGAAGAAATCGGTGTTGCTCACGAAGCTGGATTATTTGATTCGCCACTTGAAGATGATTTCGAGGGAACACCTCAAGAAGCAGCCATAAACGCTCTTAGTTGGTAGCTTTCTAGCACAGAGACACAAAAAAAGCGGTTAGCGTAGGACTAACCGCTTTGAGTTTAGTTACAGATTCAGTTCAGGTATTTTCACCTCACAATTCTAACATGAAACATCTCCAAAGAATTGCTGAAATTCGCAATCAAATTGAAAGATTAAAAGTTGAAGCTGATGCGATCGAACCGGATGCTATTCTTGAAGCTTTCGAGATTATTGAGTCTAAAAAATCTCGCAAAAACGTTGTCTATAATGACGAGAATGCGAAAATCATCATCCAGCTCAGAACTCGGTACGATGACAAAAACCTTACTGTTACTCGATTGGATGAAGACATCAACCGCGAATACGAGAAACTGTGTCGATCGAACGCAACTGCCATCGAAACTAGCCAAGCTTACATTAATGATTTGCAAGAAATGCTTACAGAAGCAGAAACAAAACATGAAGCACTTCTCGCTTCTGTGTACTTAGAAACGTTGCGGAAACAGCGGGCGGTCGCACTCAATAAAACTGAGCATAAAGTTCCAAGTTTAGCGGTTTATGTTCACTACCTAAAGTCTTAAAATAAACCTAAAGCGATCGTACTTTTAAAGTGCTTCGCTTTAGGATATTGATTTCTTTCGTAAGTTTGTACAATGGCAAAAATCATAATCAATGAATCCAGTTTTCAGGTAGAACCCTTTGTCCGCTACAAAGAAAATCGAGTCAAAGGACACTTTACTTTACAGAATCAAGAATTTCCTTCACTGAACATGGCGATCGTAAAGATGAATCACCTAACTTTAACGCTCGATTCGGTACTTGCTCGATTGCCAATAACAGAAATCTGGGGATTTGTCCTTAATGATTCTGGCGGAACGCTTTCAACTTTAATCACAGTTAAGCGTGATTTACCAGCGATCGAACCTGGCAAAATCTATGAATTAGGCTTTCTACCATTTAAGACTGACATAGGGAAAGGCTTCATGCTAAATGCTTTTACTCGCAATCCTGTGAATAATACCGAAAAGTATGCTTTAGAAGCTGCTGACGATATCCTTAACTGTGAAATAGATTTTTGTCATGATAAAAAATTAAATCAAGTAGTCATTTAACTTTGGCGTACTTTGCGATTATATTGACCGATCGCAAGCTACCCTAAAGTTAATAGATATACCCAAACTGAGCGTAATGCTTCGCTGAAAGGTATTGAGTTTTAGTAATAGAAACTCAAACAGAAACAGAAACAAAAACAAACCAAAAGCAGAAACAAAACCAGAAACAATCATGGAAAACCCAATCATCATAGACGGATTCGCTTTTCGCATTCCCACCATTCCTAGCCGTTACAGAGCCAACTGTAGTAAAGAATTCGGAATGTTCGTTACCGGAGACACCAAAGGAATGAACAGCAGTAAAGCCGAGAAAGCTGGACTGACCCGTGGTGAATTTGTAGAAATGGCAATCTGTGCGATCGGACAGAAAACGCTAACTTTCAAGCCTCACTATGAAAATGAGCAATTCACCGAAATCTGGGGCATCCCAGTAGCCGGGGGAATGAAAACTCATTTCCATGAAAAATGTAGCGAACTTTCAACTTTCTTAATTCATCGTCAATCACAAGACAAAATGAAAGGCTTAGTCGAATGTTTTGGGCGAGAGGCATTCAATTCTTGGGTTGCTGAAGGTATGCAAGGCGACCACAGCGAATATGCACTCAACAAAGCATCAGACGCTTATTTCGCAAACATTTTCCGCTTCGAGATGGTGCAAAGTGAAGGTAATCATGGCCCTTACTACTACTTAGCCATCACCACTCGTCTGATCAGAAATCCTTTTGAAGAGGCTGCCGTAAAAGCTGCTCGTATGATTTTTGAAGATGAGAAAAACGGTATCCGTCATTGCAGCGATCCTCGACTGATTGAGAATCAGGCAATGTGTTTGGGTTCTGCTTCTGATTCGGGTTTAGCTCTTGCAGCGGGGAACGGCGCTGAAGTTGTTGAAGCTGAACAACCTGCAAAACTACTTAAAGGCAAATAATCCACGATTCAGGGGAATATTCCCCTGAATTTCTTCAGTTCGATCGTCCTTACTCAGAGCGATCGAACTGTTCCACTCAAACTCTATCTACTCGTTCTCTGCCAAAATGTGATGCTGAAAACAATCAAAGTAACTAGCCCAACAGGTAATGAACGACACATTATTAAGTTGTTCAAAGGATATGTGGTGGATTTTCTCAAAAAAGCTGTTGCTGTTGCCGAAGAAAACGGTCAACAGTTTTTACCTCAATTTCAAAATTCTGACTGGCAATGGGTAACAGATTCCTCTCCCGCTGAATTAGTCGAAACAGTGTCTTGGGCATGGCACAGTCGATCGAACGGGGATGGAGCCGATGGAGATTGCACTATCTATCTCAAGTCTGAGCAAGGCATCCGCAGCCACACCACAGAAAGATTGCTTGAAGGTAATGCCGTCTATGACCTGGATATCACCGTAACCAGCTAGTTTCTCATTTCTACACAAGCGCGCGTTAAGTAACACGCGCGCGTGATTACCCAACATCTAAAACACATTATGAGCAATATTCAGTGGACTGGCATCACGGCTAACCCCATCCATTTGGTCAAAGCCGATGGCAAACACGGCGGACACTGGTGCCATAAAATCAGCCCAGGATGCCTTCATTGTTATGCCGAAACAATGAATCTAAGTAACTACTTCATCTTTGCCAGTGGCTTAGCCTACAGCGGGACAGTTCCTGTCAACATGGTTTTCTCCTCAATCATCATGGAGAAGCTGGTGAAAACGAAGAAAGGTGAGAGAATTTTCATCTTCTCCATGACTGATTGCTTCGGGGATTGGATCAGTGATGATACGTTGGATTTAGCTTTTGCTTATATGGTGGTAGCGTCCCAGCACACCTTCCAAATTCTCACAAAACGCCCGGAGCGGATGCCGGACTATTTTCGATCGGCAAAAGAACCCATCAGAAAACACGTTGAGGATTTGAGACGGGAACTGAAATTACCCCCGGCAGAGTTTGTGTGGCCGATTCCGAATCTCTGGCTTGGCACGACGATCGAGAACCAAGACTGTACTAAAAGAATTCCTTACCTTTTAGAAACAGAATCAGTAATTTGGTTTCTGAGCTGTGAGCCTTTACTAGAACGGGTAACGATTAAGAAAGAATGGCTAGATCAAATCGACCAAGTAATTATCGGCGGTGAATCCGGGCCCGGTGCGCGTCCCTGTGACCTTGACTGGATTCGATTCATGGTCACGCAATGTCAAAGTGCTGAAGATGTGGCGATATTTGTCAAACAACTTGGCTCAAACCCCATCCTCAGCGCCTGCTATATCGACGGAGTAGCAACTACTTACCAAAAACTGAAGCTTAAAGATAAAAAGGGCGGGACGATCGAAGAATTTCCCGAAGATGTGAGATTTCGTCAGTTTCCTGTTCCGAGACAAATGTTGTCGTCTTCTCTCTCTCTCTAATCCTGCCTGAGAAAAAACCTCTGACCTGTGCCAATGGTTCGTCAGAGGTTTTTCTTTTAGCTACTGCCTACTCAACAAATATGACACTCACAAAAATCGGCGGACAAAAAATCGCTGCTGGCAAAATTGGAATTTCTGTTGAAGAATATCAGCAAAATCTTAAGTCTGGTCTGAAATGGTGTTTTTCTTGCAAAACATGGTTAAAGGTCAGCTTGTTTAACCAAAGTAAAAATGCGCGCGACGGGAAAGATAACCGTTGCCGAAGCTGTCGGAGAGCCTTTGATCGCCGAAGGTATCAGCCTATTCCGTAGCTTGCGGGCGCGTAGCGCATCGGTATAAGTAAACCGCGAGGCTTTCCCCCGGTTCCCGGCAGAGATGGCGACAAAAACCAAGCCCGCAACCGGGTGAATTACGCAGTCTCCCGCAATAAATTACCGCGTGCACGTAATATCTCCTGTGTTGATTGTGGTCATTTAGCGTCAGATCGACTCCATGAATATGACCACTATAAGGGCTACGATGCCATCAACCATTTAGAAGTCGAATGTGTTTGCGTTCGCTGCCATATCGTAGCTTGCGGGGCGCGTAGCGCCATCGGAAACGGCAACGGAAACAGGAAAGGCAATATCACAAACACATCAGTCCTGGTAAATAGTGCTTCGCTGTAAAATTGTAAGTTTTCTGGACAAATAATATGGCGATTCGCATTCCCAACAAAAATGGTAAGTTCTCTGACCCTGACCCGGAACCTAAGTCGGAGTTAGAGTCAGAGCCTTCTAATTCAAAGCCAAAAGAGTCAATGTTTGCCAAATTTACAGCGAAACTATCCTGGGAAACTAAGAATGTTGAGCCTGAGTTGGATGAACTCTTTCCTTATTACAAAGACTACTGCTATATCTTTCTAACTCCTAACTGTGATGAAGAGTATGTAGGAGAAGGCTATGGAATCTATCGAGATTGCTTAGACAAATACGATGAAATTGGTCGGCGGTTGGCAAAAATGTGGCCGATCGATCAAGTAACCGAAGACAGAAAAATCAATCACAACAGTCGTGGTAAATAGTTATGGCAATTCGCATTCCGCATAAAAATGACAAGTTTCGTGACCCTGAGCCTAAGCCTGAGTCTAATCCTGAGTCTAATCCTGAGTCTACTTCTGATTCTGGATTTGATGTAGACTTAGTATTTCAGAAACTAACAGCTAAACTTCGCTGGGAACAGAAACATATTAAGCCCATATTGGGTGAAATGTACCCTTCTTATGACGATCGATGTTATATCTTTCTAACCTTTGGATGTGATGAAGGATATGTGGGCAAAGGTTATGGCTTTTATCATTCTCGTATGGAAGAGTATGAGGAAATTGGTCGGCGTTTGGCTAAGCTGTGGCCGATTGAAGAAGAAACAGAAGAGAGAAAAGTAAATCACTACAGTCGTAGATGTAAGTAGTGCTTCGCTGTAGGGTAGTGATTTCTAGGAACAGTAATATGTCACTACCCTATCTCACAAAAATCGACGATTCCAAGCATTCTTTTATCCATCCTTCAGCCATCCAATATGATCGACCAGCGGTAAGATTAGCTAATCGACTACGTTGGGATAGATTGAATATTGAACCAGAGCTACAAAGACTTTTTCGCTATTATCGTAACACCTGTTCTCTTGCGGACAGAACCCAGGGATTTGAAGCTGCTAAGTCTCCCGAAACTTACGATGAAATCGGTCAATTGTTAGCCAAGATGTGGCCGATCGATCAACTTACAGAAGTCAAGCAACTGAATTATTACAGTCGTAGGTGCTTCGCTGTAGAGGGGTAGTGTTTAGCTAATTGTTGACCAATGGACATTGAGACTTTAGAATTTTTGGGACAAAACACCCAACAACAGTATCAAAAACTAACAGCGAAAGCTTTGTTTGAGATGGAATATATTGAGCCATATTTAGGCTCAATATTATTCCCTTATTACAGCCACTACTGCGTTATCTCGGTACTCGGCATTAACTATTCTCACTACCGCTTTGGATTTTATGATAGCGGTAGTCATGTCGATCGATACGATCGAATTGCCATGCTTCTTAAAAGAATCTAACAAATCATCCGAAAAATTGACTGTTACATCGTGTTCATATAACAGTCAATTAAATCAAAACATCAAGTCAATTAATTGTACCCTAAATCTATGCAAGTATTTCTCACCGGAACCGAAAGACTTGAGAAAATGAACGAGGAAATGTGGACGCGAATTCACAATATCATCAAGCTCAATGCTACAATTTTAATCGGGAATTATCGCGGTTTTGATCAGTTAGCATTAACATTTTTAAATGTTTTGGAATATCCTAACGTTAAAGTTTATGAAGCGGGAAGCGGTATAGGTTTTGGATATCCAATCATTGATGCAGGTCGATATCCACGTCAAGATATCCTAATGAGTCGATCGGCAGATTATATGTTGGCAGTTCATGACGGTCTTAGCTATGGAGTTAAAGCCAATTTAAGACGGATGCCAGCGGAGAAAACTCGAATCATTTACGTTAACATTTGAAATCAATCATGAAACTAAAATCAATCATTTTTGACGAAAAAAATCCTAATCGCGATCGCAGCCTGAAAATCTTTGAGGAAATCCAGAAAGATTTGCTTAAAGAAATCAGAGGCGATCGCACCTATAAAATGCCTCCGAACTACATCAACTGGCATACTTTGAGCGGAATTGTCTCGGTAGCTTTGTCAAGTTGCGGTTCTGAATATGCGAAAGTTGATATTTCAGCATTTATTCATAGCTACCGAACAGCTCTTTGGTTTATCAAAGATGCTCCTATTTATTGCTTGACTGAGCAATTAATTACAGCGTTCGATCGAACCGATGCGCTTGCTAAACCTGGTATCCTTGCAGGCTGGCTACCGTCCTTACCGACTTTTCTCTTAGCCATACCTAAAGGATTTATCCACACACCGGACGGCGGTGAAGTGGATTATCTCACAATCTCTTGTAGCGATTGTGAACATCCTGAGTGGAATTCTGGTAGCTGGCACAACATTCAAATTAAACCGTTTTCGCTAGAACACAATCTATATTTTCAGATTTGCACCGTAGATTCATTAGAAACTGTCTGGACTTCAGGAACTGCGGTCAAAGCTGACGGTAGTTTGATTTACGATGAAAATGAGAGTTTGGGTAAACATACAATATCGATCGATGATAAAGCTTTCCTCCAACGCATCAGAAACTTAGTAATCAATGTGTTGTTGGCTCTGGAATTTTCACCAGATTTATTGATGTCCGTTACTGAATCTGAAATCAAGAGAAAAAATAAAGGATTCCAGCCTATCAATTGCACTTTTTCTAATGTCAGATATCCCCGATGGTTGGGTAAAAATTATCAACCTTTCTCGGTAATATCCGCAGACAAAAAAACTCATTTCTCTCCGTGTACTCACTGGAGACGAGGACATTGGAGGATGTTAGAATCAGGTGAGGGTAAGCGCTGGCGAGATAGTAAACGGCTTTGGATCGAACCTGTTTTAGTCAATTCTCCATAGCCTTAATTAAGCCTTAAAATTAAATTACAATAGATAAAATACTTTTGAGGCTACCATGATAACACCAGGAACTGTCTATAACTGCTTTTCTAAATTGGTATTTGATGGTGATACTTTATTGCTAGATTCTCAAGGTGCAGAACTAAGAGTAAGATTGCGGTGGATAGATTCACCTGAATCTCAAAAAAATGGGCAAACTAGCACCGACCCCGGAATACTTAAACACTGGGAATGGGCACAAAAAGCTAAGACAGCTTTGATGAATTATGTAGCAGGAAAATCAATAATCACGGTTCCGATCGAGAAAGATATATACGATCGCTGGGTATGCGATTGTTACTTTGACAAAATATCGGCAGCAACCAACATACAAATTCAGTTATGCAAAACTGGAATGGCAGTTACTTATATGCCATTTAATCGCTTTGCCTACAATACCCGCGAATTGACTGTACTCAGAGGTGTCATTACAGAAACTGCTGCTGCTAATCGTAAAAAATTAGGGCTTTGGTCAGAGCCTGACCTAATTCTTCCTTACGAGTTCAAAAAGTTAAATCTATCCTGAAAAACAATGCAATTAGCTGAAAAAATTGTTAACTATATGAAAGCCAAAAATTACCAATTGGCTACACGAGCGGGAGAAAAAAACATAATTTATGTGGAAGGGATGAACCCGGACGGAACCCTCAATGCCGATACTCCAAATCATTTCAATGATGCCCGACTGCTTTTAGTTTTTTATGATGGATTGCCCCAGATCGAAGGTGCTTGGGAAGCCACAACCGAACCGGGCTACTACTACACCGACAATCCGATGAACCCTAACGGTGCCGCTAGAATTGCCTTTAGGCAGTATCGAGCTTGGCAAGTCGGCCTTCACGGTTACTCTCACCCGCACGAAGCTCTTATCCAGGTTGCGCCTGTTCGCGTTTACCGAGATTGGAACCGGGACATGATGAGGACTGGGGATGCGATCGATGAAGGTTACTTCGGCATAAATCAGCACCACGGGTACGGCCACCCTAAGAACGACATTTACACCGCCGGAGCTGGATGTTTTGTAGGTCGCGATCCTGACGAACACTTTGATTTTATGGATCGCGTCAAGTCTGACCCACGGTATATTGCTGACCCAAATTTTGTATTTCCAACAACTATCATTCCAGGTGACAAACTCTAATCTATGGAAAAATGAAGCAAGAAACGCTTGATTATGTTGCGGGTTCGATCGGTATTATTGCAACCATCTCAACTTATATTTTTTGGCTAGCATCTCGACAAATTAAGGTTGATTTAGTCTACAAAATTGATAAGTTTTGTCACAACTTTAGCAAAAAACAAGAAAGCGATACGATATCTACTGCGTTTAAATTACGGCGCTGGCAAGATATGAATAAACTTCGATGGATAACTTTAGAATGTAGAATGGAGGCTATTGAAAAAAAATTGGATATTGGCTCGTGCAATATAATTGAATCGCTCGAAAGACAATTTGACGATGAAGATGAAGACTAAATTACTCTAGAAAACTATGAAGTTTAAAAAACCTACTCAGGATCAATTAGATATTTTGTCAACTATTTTCGGAGGGATCGCAGGCATCGCAGAATTGCTTATCGCTTGTAAACGTGTTAGTAATGAAGACGGTCAGCTTGTTGCTGGGCTTGCATTAATTGTTTGGAGTTTTTTTAGCAATAAACCACCTCGCATTGTTAAGCTCAGAGGATTTCCAAAATTACTAGATGAATTGACGGAGGAATAGTATCACTAAGATTCCTGTCAAAATACCTAATAGAAAAAACAAAACTGCTAACTGATCCATAAATCTCATAGTAAAATCACAACTTAAAATGATTTTACTATGAGATTTACTTTTGGGTCATTATGGATTATTAATTTTATCCGATATAACCTTTGTTGTTCCTACGGCTCCGCCAACCAAACCTATGATTAGTCCAGCAGTAAAAGTGTCTGCTGGATTTGCAGACTTTGTGCGCTTCAATTCTTGACTTGCTTGATGCGCGTCCTCTTTTAATTCTTGCATTACATTGGGGACAACTTCAGCAGTTGTGAGTATGGCTGTTGTCAATGTTCCCGCCAAAAATACTGATTCGCCTGGGGTTGGTTTACGCATTTTTTCTCCTAGTTTTGTTGGATTGATGTACTACAATCGAATTGACAAATAATTGGAATTACCTCTTTTCCAAGTAATTCTTGAATTTAGCAATTAGAGAGGGTGTGCCGTACTTCATTACTATGTACTGAAAACACTTTTTTCCTACATCTGAATAACTTCGAGGCTTCCTTCTTCCCTGGGTGAAACCCAAACCAATTTGTATGAGTTTGCTGGCACTTGTATATTTATCGGATAATTCCAAAATGCGCTCAAAAACTGCTGTTTCTGACTCATTTGGCAGTAATCTTGCGAAATCTTCGGCATCCCAGATAACTGGATAATCCTCTCTGGGTAAGGCTTTTGGAATTATCTCGCTTTTGATAAGGTTATCTAAAGCTGATAATTCTTCACTTGAGTTATCTGCTGAATTATCTGGTAAATTATCTGACTTTTGGCTGGCTTGCGATCGGTGTAAGTCTATTTGTCGAGCGAGTTCTTCAGTGGTTGATTCTGCTAACCAATAATCCCACGATACTGACTGATTTAATGCCCGATTTAGTTTGTCTATGTCCGATTCTATGTCCGATTCTATGTCCGATTGTATTTCAGGTAGTCTCTCAGATTGTAGTTCACTTTTTGTGTTGTGCAAGCTAAGGTTTAAATCAGGTTTCTGGTCAACTTCTGAATTACTAATAACTTGATTGTCCGACTCTGAACTAAAGCCATTAAATAACTCATAGACCCATTCAGGGCGTATCCAGTACGGCAAAATAGAAATAGGTAAATCTTTGATGCACTCTCCCTCTTCATCTTTGATGCCCGAAATAGTTCCTTTGAAAAGTGGCTGATATTTGCTGTCCGATCGTAACTGTAGTTTGATAACTCCTGAGTTAACAGATTTACTAAAACCATCACCACCGCCGAAAGCAGCATTAGTATCATTATGAGCAATGAAGATAGGCGCTTCTTTGCCTTTGCGAGGGTCGCCAACAACTTTTCTGGTTAGTTTGCTGGCAGGTTCCGCCGTACCTTCTTCAAAGCCATATTGTGTCATCTCATCAAAGATAGAAGTCAGCCAATCATCCTTCAGAGTTCTGACTTTGAATCGATCGTACATAGCGTTAAGTTGTGCGCCAACTTCCTCAAAGTTTTGATTTGCGCCGTAGCCGGGAACGCCTAGCTTAACTAGAGTTTTCCAGCATTCATCATAATTTTGATGAAAGTGAGGGTCAGCGATCGAGATGATTTTGTGACCATACAAATAATGCCGGCACAGTGCTAAAAAAGCTGCGAAGTAACTTTTAAAGCTACCCATATCCCCATAAATTAGGATGGGTTTGTGCATCAGTTGTGCAATCCATCCGCCTTCATGCTCCTCAATCAATTTCAACAGCTTCGATCGGGCAGCAGCTATATACTCCGCTCTCTTCTCTTCTACTGTTTTCTCTCTTGCTGCACCCCCCGGAACACTATCAACAACAGAATCAGAAATGGAATCTGTTTCTGTTTCTGACTGAGAATCAAAAACTGTTTTTGTTTCTGGTGTTGGGGGTTGTGAACTTTTGAGAAGATGCTCAAGAATGGTGGGGTGATCGTGAGCCATGACCCGGACATAATTTTGCTGAGTCTCGGCTTTGTAGACCTCAACAGAGGCATTAGCCCGAAGCTTCTCTTTGACCACTACCTCCTCAACTAGAACCTCGGTGAGGGCGGAATTAACAGCAGCATCAAGAGCTAGTTGTTTCAGTCGCTGCTCAAACTCCCAGAGCTCTTGCCGTTCCAGTTGCTCCTTTTTTTTCTGGCTGTCGTGCCAGCCGAAATATCCGCAGCCGATCGCAGCAACAGAGCTGGCTTGCCGAACTCCCACCCAGCGATCGAAAGGAAGCGGCATCAATGCCAGCGCCAAAGAGCAAAATGCTCCGAAAAATGACCCGATCGTTACCCTGTTACCCATGACTCATGACTCCTATCCTTTACCCAATCCCCAATACCCAAAATCCAATACCCAAAATCCAATACCTGATGCCCATGCCCGATGCGCGCGATTTCCGATCCGATGCCCGATGACTGATGACCGATGACTAATGACTGATGAGTGATGACTGATGAGTGAGGAGTGATGCCAAGACTTAAAATCTCCCTGCTGCTGACTCAAACCAGTACAGCCGTAGCAACAGGGAGGTAAGTGTTATTTACTACCAGCACCAATGATCCACATAGCGACGATGATAAAGATTGCGATCGCCAAACCATGCTGCCAGGTCAGGAGATAATACAAATCCCAGAAGCAGAGAATGCCTCCGATCGCCAAGGTTGCACCGCCTGTCCGCCAGAGTCCGACATAAGCGCGATCGGCTGGCGACATGAAAAACAGACTCAGAGAGCCGATGACGATCGCCACGATTCCTAAGAAAAGATGTGACGGAAAGAGCCGGAATAAATTTGCAATGCCGATGCCGATCGAGAACTTCACTACCAAAAATAGCCAGTTGTTGACATTCTTGAGGTGTTTCAGTTCCGCTGACGGCTTGAAAACCAGTTCTTCTTTAGCTTGCTGTGGTTGTTGTACAGCAGGCTTCTGGTTTTGTGGTAATTGTGGAGTTTGTAAAAACATGGTTGGTGCATTTATTGAAGGTTTTGCCGTAGAGCAGACAACAATTGGCGCAAATCTCGATATTCTGTATTGCGGAAGCTTCAGCAACTACTAAATATCCGTAACGGTTGGGTACTTTGATTCCTGGTTGATGGTCATCTGTCGTTACCCAGCCTGTATTTGTCGTAGCAGCAGCGCCGTTCTTGTAATCGATCGAGCTGACGACTTTGAAAACTTGACCTTTAGAAATAATCAACTTTCACCTCTCATGAATTTAGTAAATCTTGAAAAACCACGATTTATCTGCGAAGCAACACCATTAACTTTGCCTGCCATGTCGCCTGACCAGTTAACCGCTACGTTGATGGAATCCTTCGCTTTGGCTGTTGTTGAGCGTTGTACTGCTGCCGATCGTTGTGTAGCTGAACTTGAAGCTGAAACAAATTGAGGTTGAGAGTAATTGGACTGACTAATTTGGAGGGGAGCAGAAGTGGAACCGCCGAGAGATGGATGGCTCAAACCATGAGTACCGTGTTTCAAACCGTATGAAGCTTGCTTATAGATATTGGTTTCTTCTTCTTTCCATTTTGCTAAATCAGCAGCAAACTCTGGATTTCCTTGCATCTTTAAACTGGCTGCGTCAACTTCGGCAACTTTCTTGGCGAGGGCAGCAATTACCGTGTTGTCCCAGAAAATCTTATCTTGTTCAGTTTCCCCAGTGAATTGTTCTTGGCTTTTCGTAAGTCGATAATCTTGGACTTCTACTGTTGCGCCATATTTGGCACGAGCAACGGCAACATCTATCTGAGCTTTCTTAATTTTCTCAGCGCCTTTATAGCCAGCTTCCATCAGCCAGCCTTGGAACTCACGGAAACAGATTTGTGCGTCAATGAGTAGCTTGAATTTCTCTTTGATTTCGGTGATGTGGTCAAGAAACCATTTTGCTTGGATTGCCCGATCGCCGATCGCAGCCCAGCCTTGGGGAGTGAGTTGGTTCAAGTCAGCAGTTGTGATGCCAAAGACCTCATCCAACAGTTGCTCACCTTCAGCATCAAGAGCGCCACCGACTAGCGTTGTGAGAAGGTAGGTCAAAACATCTTGTTCTTGGTCGAGTAGTTGTTGCATTATTTTCCTCTTAATCTAATTGTGTTGAATCATCAAGATTTAGATTATCGATCCAGATAATTGCATCGGACAAAGCTGATTTTGTGTCGTGAGAAGCACCTTGTTTCAGTCGATCGTACACACACCATTTAAATCTTGTGTTCAACTCAACCGATTTAAGCTGGATTGTTAAGCCTAAATGTTCATATTCTTCAGCATCAGAGTCAGATTCTATAACGCCTCTTCTTTGCAGATTCAGCAAGAGTTTCATGGCTAAGTTGCTGACGGTACGATCGGACAACAAATTCAAGAATTTATCTAACATTATTGCTTACCTCTCCCAATTCTTCATCGTCATACTCCATGAAATCGTTGATCCACTTTTTGGCTGCTAGGAGGGAGTCAGCGGAGTCATAGGTCATGCCTTGGTCAAGAAACCGATACATACCATCGTAGACATACCAGATCCATTGTTCGCTCCAGCGTTCCTCTCCATCAATGTGAAAGCATCGCAAACGGATAATCAATCCACAGTGCTCATATTCGTCAGAGATTGGTGGATCAATCACCCATTCTGTGATTGCACCTTTCAATTTCAGATAAATCAGAAGTTGTTTGGTGAATGACAGGACGATCGAATCGGGCAACAGACTCAGGATTGGTTTGAGATTTTTACGCATTATTCGGGTAAACCATTCGGTGTTAGGTAAGCTGTAATTTTGACCATTTCTCCCGGTTCAGGTTTGGGAAGTTGGCGCTCAACTGCTTTCATTGCCTGAAGAACGCAAATTTCTGCATCACCGTAGAATGTAAAAATTTGGGTTGGGCGACGGCTGCTAAAAACGTAAATGTTGCGAGAAAATTGATTTCTTGCTGGAGCTTTACCAAGTAGCCAATCAAACATCTATTTCTTCCTCAGCTAAAGCTAAAGTATCAACATCATCAGCTAGAAACGCATTAGCCCATTTAACTGCTAGAGCGATCGCATCATTTTCGGTAGTAGCTGTTCCATTTCCAAGGATTTCAGTACCTCTACCATCGCAAACAAACCAATACCAGTACCAGTAATTTAACTTTGCACAGGCAACGATTTTAATTTCTAAGTCCAGATAACAGTAAGTTTCGGATACAGCGGATTGATCCGGCTGCCAATTCCGTAACTCATCTTTTTCGTGTAAGATTTCTACGATCGAAGTACCAATCTTTTGAAGAATACTGATTGGAACAAAATTCAAAACTTGCTTAAGCATTTTGATCACCTGGAACGATTGAAAAAGGTACTTTGCCCTGAAGAAATTCGACTGTCCAAACTTGAGCTAGAGCAACAGCCTCATCTCTGGTATCTCCCACCCCAGTCTTTAGAATTACTTGCCCAAAACCGTCATAGATTATCCAATCCCAATATTCGATATCTTCTTTCAGAAATTCTGAATATGTAGAGAAAAACTTGATTTGAATTTGCAACCCTACATAGAAATAGCAACCTGGCAGTAGATGTCGAACATCCTGATTACAATTTTGAAAGATTTTATTACTCAGTTTTCGGGAAACCTGACTAGCTTTCTGCTGAGAAGCCAACAGATTTGGGAAGAATTTCAAGATACGTTCGAGCATTATCTAAAAACCAGAGAGGAAAAGAGCATCAAAATTAAAACAGCCAGAGCTAAGTAAGCGAAGTTAACCAGCCAACAGAGAAGAAATAGCGTGACTTGCATCAGTAAAACTCTGTAAGGAGGGGCTTCAAACCATTCTGTCCTACCATCTAATCCGGGAGAGCGGTGAACATTCCAAGCCTTAAAGATTTTGTGCATCGTTTTTTCTGTCAGTTTCATGTTCATCGTGAACACGATCGCCCTAATTTTTAACGGAGCTTGGTAGTCTCGTGACAGGAAATAGTGACGTGTTTTGGGTGTCTCACTCAAGCCAACTTTGGACAGATAACCGTCTTGAAAAATGTAATTAAACCCTGGGACATAATCACTCTTTCTCTTAGCTTTGGGCTGCTTAGGTTGCTTTTGGGGTTTAAGTATTAGACGGGCTTTAGGATTTTTGTTTCGCATTTAACTCTTGTTTCAAAAGGGCGATTGAATGGGTTAAAAGAGCGATTCGTTGTTTGTTTAATGCTTTAATTCGTGTATAAATAATCCGTAGTTCTTGGCTAGCATTAAACCGTGTATCAAAATCAATGGAGGTCAACTCTTGTTCAAATTTGGCGATTGTAACTTTATTCTTTTCTTGTTCGGCTTCAATTTCCTCAAGCGACATCTCGATCGGTCTTTTGAGTTTTCCCCCTCTCATCAAAAGAACTTGTTGTGCTGCTAATTTTTCATTGCGTTTAGAGAGTTGCAAAACTTCTTGATGCAACTGCAAAGAAACTTGTGAATCAATGACCTGTTCGATTTGAGCTTTCAGATTAGTTTTGAGCAATTCGTTCGCGTCGCGTTCGGTCTGAAGTTGCTCATAAGTCATAGTTCCGACTCTTTTAGCCATGATAATTAGCTCCTAATTACTCTACTGTTTGACGGTTATTGTGGCTGCCAATACCGACTGACGGGGAAATTTGATAAACTTTGGTGTTAGTAACTGTTTGATTGCCGTGAACGATCGTCGGTTTCGCTTGTTTGAGGGCATCTTGATATCCGGTTTGATAGCAGAATGCACCGAAACCAACTACCAATGCTGGGATAGCTCTACTCATCCAGGGAGCGCCAGATTCCGTCTTAGTTGTGGATGTTGAATCTGTCGAAAATAGGTCATTCATGGTTAATAATCCTTGCTGTGGTTAACAATCGTTGCAACTGTGTTATCGTTGCTATCGGTTGAAAGTCTTACCCAACCTTCATCAGACATATCTTGAATATCAATTTCTACTCGCCATTCTTCGATTAGAGTACAGAAAGCAATTTCGGCTGTACTGCCTTTTCCAAAACGTTTCAGGAAATCGAGAATGGCTTGTATTTCAGGTGTTATTTCCACCCCTTATAATCCTTCAGCTTTTTGTATCGGAATTGAATGTTTTGAGCTTTTTTGCCTTGCTGAATATTTCGCCACACATTGACGATATTGAGTAGAAGAATCAGGAGACTGATTAGAATTACGGTTGTCAGGAGTATTAACTCGATTTGGTTATGGTTCCCAACAATCAGCAGTGAGATAATTGTCGTCGTCCGATGGGAATGTGCATTCATAATCTTGTTGTTCAGTCTCGAAACGGTAACAAACTCCAGGATAGGGACAATGCCTACCTCCGACGCAGTTAGGAGGTATTTCTCGTTCTTTTGGTTTGCAGAGTTGCAGGTTATCGTCTACTGGTTCCAGAAGTCGAGTCCGATCGCCTAACTCTGACAAATCCAGGTCAATTACTCGGCACAGTTCCAAACATTTTTTATCAGCACTATAAACGTAAACTTTTTGGTTTGGATTCCAATCATAAACTTCGTCTGAGGTTATAGGAATCATTGTCTTTCTCTTTGAATCTTTGTCAGAAGAATCGCAATCTGATGAACCTGATGAGAGCAAACTCGCATAAATAACCAAAGCCATAAGTAACTTTTCTCGGTTAGCTGAACGAGCTTGCTCTTCTAGAATTAGCCGATCGCTATAAGCTGTAGCTAATTCTATGCAAGATTCAATTAACCCCAAGCACCAGTGATCTGTTTCGGCGGGTGGGTTTTTTTTCCTGGCAAGCTACCGTTACGAAGATCGAGGGGAGCATTTTGGACTGAGCCAACAATTTCTCGGAAGTTTGCGCGAGTATTTGTCGATCGAGATTTGAGCTGATCAACTACATTCTCTCCAAGGGAGATGTAGAAGGCATCAACAACCGAAGCAGCAGCAGCAGCACCCACATCAGTCATCGCCAGGGCTGCTTCAGATGTTGCGCCTCGAACTGCAACCACTAGCTGACTGGTTTCTTCCTGCCCGTCTCGGTTTTCAGAGTGGTCAATTTCACTGTCGTTGATATCATCGCAGTGCTCAGCGTATCCGGTGCGCTTGGAAGCAATGTCGAGTAATGCGTCAGTCGGACTCTTCATTTCTTCACGAATCAGACGGTAATATTCCCGTACTTCGTCGATATCGACTCCTTCGACCTGAGCATTTTGCCATTTGCGATGACCCAGCGCTTTGCGGACGGTGGTAATGTCGGACACTTTGCCTAGTCCGAGTTCAAATTTCAGCTCAACTCTAGATAGTGTAGTCATTGATGTTAAGTCCTACGTTTTGTAAGTATTTGCGTGTTTTTTCGATATCTCGATCGCAGGCAACGAAAATTTCTTCGACCTGAACCAGACACCGTTTCTGAAAATCTGAAAATTTACGGGAATGAAGCACTCGATCGCATTCTGGGCATTCTTCTTCTAGCAGTGTCAGTCGGCGTTTAAATGTCGCTTCCGACATTGGTACTGGTTTGCGTCTACTTTTACGACCGACACTTCCCAGAATTTGCTTTATTTGCGATCGAGTCCAGTAATTTGCTCTTCCTGCTTCGTCTTTATACTGGACTGTGTAAGGCTTTCGACACTTTTTCTTGTATCTCATGAGCTACTTTTAGTACCCTTTCTTTGAGCCCTTCAAGTAGCTCACGATAGAGTAAAAAAAATGAATCTATTGCCTGCCAACACCACGTTTCGGCGCTTCTTCAGTCTGAGCAGACTTAGTTTCTGGTACTGAGTGGTTTTCTTGTCCCTGCGGGTAAGCTTTTGTTGCGTCCCAGTATCCCAAAGCTCGTCTTTCGTTCCAAATTTTCTGGGTTGCTTCTACCGCTGTTTCCCCGAACCCTCTCACCTGGGAATTTGGATTGAATTGGCGCTCTACTACGATCGGATATTCGTTCCGATACGTCAATTGCGTCATCTGTAGTAACATAATGGTTGAGTCGATGGGAGGTATTATCCTCCGCACCTCTCAGTTAGATCTGGGCGTGCTAGTTTCCCGGCACCCAGCTCCCGATGTTCTTGGCTTGCGCCTTTGCTCATGTGGAGATAATCGTGGCAGCTTTCGTGAACCGCTAGAAGGTTATTTATTTTCCAATTACTATGGCAACCATCTACATGATGCAGATGTACCTTTTCATCGCCTAGCATTTTTAAGCCACATTTTCCACATTTATGGTTTTGCCGTTTTAAAGCTTTAGAGGTTTCGCCGTTATAGAGCTTGCTGTTACGCTCACTCCAGTAGGCTATATCTCCGTCGTAGGGGGATTTCTCTCCTTTGACATTGACAAATTTGTTTTCGGAGTAAGGAACCGTCGGGAATGCTTTATCTAGAAGATTCTTGCTGGTGTAGCGAGATTGTTTCGATTCCTTATTGAATACCTTGAAGGCTCTATTTTGGATAAACCACAGTGATAGCCGTGACCCTTCCAACTTACAGTAGCGATGGTAATTTCTCCAGCCTCTAACTACAGGGGCTAATTTCTTAGCTTTGACCGTAGCACCATAATTCGAGTTGTTAACGATGTGTTTTACCTTCTGACAAAAAGCTTTAAAATTGTCCGCTGATGGAACGCATCTAAATTTCCCGTTGTTTTGCACTTTGAAATGCCAACCGAGCAAGTCAAATCCATCTGTCGTAGCCGTTAGCTTGGTTTTCTTTTCACTAACCTTCATGCCTCGTTCTGCCAGAAATTCGCTGACTTTATCAAGTATTGCCTTCGCATCATCTTTGGGTTTCAGAATTATTACCATGTCATCCGCGTACCGGACTGATTGATGTATTTCCTCAATCCCATTGAGAGCAATATTGGCTAGTAATGGACTTACCACGCCCCCTTGCGGGGTTCCTTGTTCTGGAAATTCTGGATTGACTCCTGATTTTAGACTGCGGAATATTCCGGTCTTGATGCCTTTTGGGGCGATGAGTCGTTCCATTATGCAGGTGTGGCTTATCCTGTCGAAGCATTTTTCGATATCAAGTTCGATAACCCGTTTCTCTATTCCATGACTCTTAGAGCGTAGATTGTTGAATAGAGCTTTCTGCGCGTCATGCGCCGATCTTCCTGTTCTAAACCCATAACTCCGGGCATGGAAAGTTGCTTCGTGTGCTGGCTCTAGCGCGTATTTTGCGAGGCATTGCCAAGCTCTATCGGCGATAGTTGGTATCTTGAGGAGGCGGATGCTCCCATCCTTTTTAGGGATTGGTATTGAACGTAACTTCTGATGTTTCCAGTTGTTACTTTTAGCCCTGAGTTCTTCACTCAGTGCGAACCTTTCCTCGAATGTGAGTGAGGCTTTCCCATCAATTCCCGCAGTCTTTTTGCCAGCATTTAGTTGAGTTACTTGACGTATCGCCAACATTCTTGCAGCCCGAGATTTCAGAATTAGCTTTTGAAGGGACTTCGCTTTCTGCTTGTCTCCAACCTGAATCGCTTTAAACACTCGTTTTTGTAGGCGAAATAAGTCCCTTCGGAATTTCTTCCAAGGTAACGTCTTCCAAGATTCACTAACATTGCTGTTGTGTCTAATCATACTCTGCTCTAACTTATGTTCTCTGAACACCTCAGACCAATTACGGTCTGTCCTACCCGAACTAAGGGGGTTCCGCTGCTCGTCTAGCCTACGAAAGGATTCGACTTCCCCTTGACCCTCAGCTCGTTTTTCTTCGTTCCCTCGGTTAGATTGATTGTTCCTTTAGGTGGAGCCAATTTAACTACTGGATTCCCTGGACTCTTGCCGATATTGACAGAATATTCGGCGGGAATGAACTCCAGTAGAGTCGGGATTAATGGTCTGTGTCCCGCTCCTAGGTAAGTTACTTTTCTAGGCTCTGTTTCACCATTGGAACTCCCCATTAACGCCAGTGTCACCTCACATTAGATGTCTGATTGCGTCCTGTTCCCAGCTTCACTCTGCAAGAATCGAGCTTGGTCGGTGTGGGCAGATCGGGAGTCATACCTGAGTCTGGTAGAAGGGGCTTAACACCCTTATCCGACCGAGAGTTCAACCTTGTGGTTGGAAACGCTATGTACGGGCTTTTACCGTGATTCACGTTTCAACGAATCGCACTCTGTCTCCTAGTGTCGTGTACCGACATTGGTTGAAAGTCCAGAAAAGTGGTATCAACACTTTTCTGGGCGTTTCAACACACTGTAACATCCAATGGATGTTGCGTCAAGAAAAAACTTGAATATTTAGCTAAGATTTGTTTCGCTCATCGAATATGCTAGATTCATGAGCGAGGAAAACAGTAAAAAAGGAAAAAGTAGGGATACTCGCGATCGGCTCACATTTGATGTGGGTGGGTTACGCGAGCGACTTAGAGCTCAGGCGATCGAACCGGGTCAATCGCTGGCTTCGATCGTTCGCATGGGACTGCTGGAATGGTTAAGGATTCGCGAAGAAAATCAACAAAATCAAGAATCTAAATCTAAAAAAAGCGATTAAATTGATATATCAGTTATTTAAAATGCTTAAATCCTATATCCCGTATATGTTTGAGCGATGCCAATTCAACCTTGACATCGTAGGGGTCACTGGTTCGAGTCCAGTTGTGTCCATGAATTTCAATCATTTATAAATCAAGGGTTTTAGGTTTGCCCTCCTACCGAGAGTTTTGTCTTTCGCTCGACAATTAACCTATTCGTTAGATCATGAATTTAAAAATCTGACGCACCCTACTGAATCAAAATCAAATGATATTAGAGCATGGAAGACTTTACCATGACTCAAGCGATATCGAAGTTCAGGAGTTTTGATGAATTTCTGGAAGGAAAACCATAAATCCGTTATGAATTACATAACTGATTTATGGTTTAAATTAAATGCAAATCCAACTGGTAAGCATTCATCCAACGCGGGTTTTCAATCGATAGAATTGGGTTTATAAATCAGGCGATTACAACTTCCTTTATTCCCAAGGAATGTACAATTGAATTTAACGATAACTCTGGCTACGATCTCGATGTGATTGTATTAGATAAACAAGCCGTTGAAGCCAATGAGTCTTGATGGGAAAGAGAATCAGTTATTACTCAGGGAAATTCGGTTAAATTAGTTATTGAAGTAGTCAGCACAAATTGGCGTGATGATTATGCACATAAAATGATTGATTATGAAGCATTAAGCATTCCTGAATATTGGATTGTAGATTATTTGGGCTTAGGGGGTAGCCGTTATATTGGTTATCCCAAACAGCCTGCTTTATCGGTTTATCAGTTAGTAGATGGTGAGTATCAAATTAAGCTGTTTTGGGGAGATGAAAGAATTGAATCAGCGGTGTTTCCAGAGTTAAATTTGACCGCTAAGCAAATTTTTAACGGTGGATAAGTGCTGAGGCGATCGCATAGCTCAGTTAGTTAGAGCATTACAATGCCATTGTAGGAGGGGTCAGCGGTTCGAGTCCCTTTCTTTCCATACCTAAAACCCGCCCACAAAGCGGTTTTTGTGGTTTCTATCACCAAACTAATAGATTTGGCATTCTCAATTAGGAATGACAGAATATGTCTAGGCTAGAGATTTAGTATAGTTGCCACGTTTCGTCGAGGCTGTTGCTGAGCAGTTGGGTTGTTTGCAGGAGTTCGGTGTTAAAGAAAGGCTAGCCCGATTCTCGTCGGCACCATCCCCATCCGTGAACAAAGCGCAAGCAAGCAGAACAAGAAAGAAAACCACTGTGAGAACGCGATCGCCTTGCACGATCCCAAGCAGAAGCCACTAACCGGATTAAAGACGAATTTTTAGCGGTGTTCTGGCATGAGGTGCGATCGCCCCTGTGCTTAAATACTGAATGACTTAGGTTTGGGGCATATTATATCTTGATTCCCTAACAATAGCTGGCATAATAGGTAAATAGGCAGGACTAACCGCAATGAATGTAGAACGTACACACTCCTTGAACGATCGAGAAGAGCTTACTGTAAATTTTCCTCAAGAGCTATGTACGGACTGCCAAGCACTGGAAGCACGACGATTTGCGGTGATAGTCGAGCACATGGCTGAGGCTTTTATTTCTATTAATTCAGAGTGGCACTGTACCTATGTCAACCATAAAGCAGAGGAGCTTTTAAACAGTAAGCAGCAACACCTGATAGGCAAAAATATATGGACTATATTTTCGGTCGATCTTACCTCGGAGCTATATAAGTATTGTCATCGAGCGATCGCAACGCGAACTGCAATCGAGTTTGAAGAACATTACCCCTCATTCAACAAATGGTTGAGAATTCGCCTCATCAAGAGTGAAGATGGGTTACTTATTTACTTCCAAGACACTACTGAAACATCTCAACTCGATCGACAATTAAAAGCCGAAATCGCCAATTCGCAGCAGGTGGAAGCCACCCTTCAGAAAGAACAGGAGTTTTTGAAGGCCATCCTAAACAACGTTCAAGCTGGCATTGTGGCTTGCGATGCCGATGGCATATTGACGGTATTTAACCAAGCAGCTAAAGATTTTCATGGATTACCTCAGCAGCCAGTTCCATCGGCTCAATGGGCTGAGTATTATAACTTGTATTTGCCCGACGGCAAAACACCCATGAATACAGAGGATATTCCCCTGTTCCAGGCATTGCAAGGACAGAACGTTCGTGATGTGGAAATGATGATTGTTCCGCAGCAGGGAACGGCGCGAATGCTGTTAGTAACTGGACAGGCGATTATAGCTCCAAACGGCGAAAAACAGGGTGCAGTTGTTGTGATGCACGACATTACACAACGCAAGCAGGCAGAAACTGCTCTGCGTGAGGGTGAAGCGCAATTATCCAGCATCTTCCAAACTATTCCTGATGGTATCACTATTCTAGATTCTACCGGGGAGATTATAGCTGCCAATAGGGCCGCAGAAAGGATTTTAAGATTGACTTGCAGGGACAGTGTGGAGCGAGGGTATAACGCTCCATCCTGGTTCATTACAACCGTGGAGGGTCATCCTTTCCCAGAAGATGAACTGCCGTTTGCGCGGGTGATGCAGACAGGTGAGCCTGTTTATGGTATTGAACAGGCTATTAGCCATGCTGATGGAACTCGCACGATTCTCTCGATCAATGCTTCCCCTTTGTTTGACGCAGAGGGGCAAATTATCAATATCATTGCTGCTTTCAGCGACATTACTGAACGGAAGCAAACCGAAGACGAACGAGTACAGCTTGTTCAAGAACAGGCAGCCCGTGCTGTAGCAGAGAATTCTCAACAACAATCAGCATTTTTAGCCCAAGTGAGTGCTGTCCTTTCCTCTTCACTAGAGTATGAACAAACTCTCCAAAGCGTTGCAAAGCTGGCAGTTCCTTATTTTGCAGATTGGTGTAGTGTTGATCTGCTGAATGACGATCGCACAATTGGTCGGGTTGCAGTTGCTCATTCAGATCCCGAAAAAGTGAAGTTTGGCTGGGAGTTGGCTCAACGCTTTCCCAGACATCTCGATGATGCGTATGGCATTGCTAAAGTCATGCAAACAGGACAGATTGAAATTGGGATTGAGATTACAGATGAACAGTTAGTTGCCACAGTGCCGAATGCTGAATACCTGGAAATCTTACGTGGAGTTGGGTTAAAGTCCTGCATCATTGCACCGCTACAGGCACGCGGGCGCGTGTTGGGTAGCATTACCTTTGTGTTTACTGAATCCGATCGCCACTATCGCCTAGAAGACATTGCCCTGGCTGAAGATTTGGCTCAGCGAGCAGCGATCGCCATTGATAATGCTCGTCTATATAATGAAACACAACAAGCGAAATTAGCCGCCGAACTCGCTGCTAACCGGACGGCTCGACTGCTGGCGGTGATGACAGCTTTGTCGGAATCGCTAACCTCGGCTCAAGTGGCTCAGGTGATTATTGAACAGGGAATGTCCGCACTGGGAGCAAGTTGTGGTTTGGTTGCGGTATTAAACCAGGATGCAAGCGAACTGGAGATTATTCAAGCGATCGGGTACGAGCACGTAGGAGAATTTCAGCGCAGTTTTTCGATTCATGCACCCTATCCTCTCGCAGAAGCTGTGCGAAGTGGGCAACCTGTTTGGCTAGAAACTATCGAAAACCGAATTGCCCGTTATCCTGATTTAGCCCAAGCTTATGCCCAGGCTGGTTCAAAAGCCTGGATTTCAGTGCCATTGTTGATTGAAGGACAAGCCGTTGGTGGACTGTCGCTGAGTTTTTCGACCGTTCCCGGACTTTCCGAGAGCGATCGCGCTTTCGTTTTGGCACTGGCACAGCAGTCGGCGCAGTCGATCGACCGAGCACGGCTCTACGAGTCAGAATCGCAAGCACGGACACAAGCAGAAGCAGCTAACCGAATTAAAGATGAGTTTTTAGCTGTCTTGTCGCACGAATTGCGAACTCCGTTGAATCCGATTCTGGGTTGGACTCGGCTGCTGCGAAGGGGAACCCTGGATTCTGGCAAGACGGCGGTAGCTCTCGAAACAATTGAACGCAATACCCAGTTGCAAGTTCAACTGATTGAGGATTTGCTGGATATTTCTCGGATTCTGCAAGGGAAGCTGAGTTTGAACTCTACTCCTATTAATTTGAAAACAACTCTTAAAGCCGCGATCGAAACAGTTAGTTTAGCCGCCGAAGCGAAAAACCTTCAAATTCAAACTCACCTAGAACCCGATGTCGGCGATGTGTTAGGAGATGCTACCCGATTGCAACAGGTTGTCTGGAATTTGCTCACCAATGCCATTAAGTTCACCCCAACGGGAGGTAGAGTTGAAGTTGAGCTAAAAACGATTGATTCCTATGCTCAAATTCAAGTCAGGGATACAGGAAAAGGGATTAAGCCAGAATTTATTCCCTATGTCTTTGACACATTTCGACAAGCTGATAGCAGTATTACGAGAACCTTTGGTGGATTAGGGATCGGATTAGCGATCGTGCGTCACGTCGTTGAGCTACACGGTGGAACTGTCAAAGCCGAAAGTTGTGGAGAAGGACAGGGAGCAACATTTACTGTCACACTTCCCTTATTAGCCAGGAGCAATGATGCAAACAGCGATCGCAACGATAATTTATCACTCAAAGCTCACACTTCACCCTTGGCTAGATTATGTATCCTTGCCGTCGATGACGAAGTAGACAATTTAGAGTTAGTTCAATGTATTTTGGAGCAAGCGGGAGCCACAGTGATCTCTGTATCTTCAGCAAAAGATGCGCTACAAAAGCTCAATGAATTGAAGCCAGATGTTTTGATTGCTGATATTGGGATGCCACAAATTGATGGCTATATGTTGATTAGTCAAGTCAGACAACTATCCACACAGGAGGGAGGAGAGATTCCCGCGATCGCTCTCACAGCGTATGCAGGTGAGGCAAATCAACAGCAAGCACTAGCAGCCGGATTTCACAGGCATCTTCCCAAGCCTGTTGAGCCTGAAACGTTAGTGGAGACAATTGAGAAATTGCTTCATCAAATCGAGTAATATTAATTTTGCTTGCACCATCAGTGATTGATATAATTCATCTGCATTAATCTGTGTTTATCTGGTCCTACATCCCCAAATCATATCAAATCCGATCGCCAGTCGATCTGAGGACACGGCACTGCGCCGTGTCCTTAGCCGTAACTTACCTGTGACAGCCTTGGGCGATCGCCTTCAAAACCGCTAGCCGCACTTCTGGATGAGATTTCTCAAGCCCGTTCGCCCGAAAAACCCAGTGTCCGCCGCCCGCGTGTTCGATCGCAATTTTCTGTCCGTCAGGCAAAACTATTTGCCACCAATTCAACACACTGGCTTTAATAAGGTGGCACTGAATTTCGTTCAGTTGAGCCTCCATTAATTTCAGTTGACGCATGATTGGATTTTGGGCAGATGACTTCATGATTTTTCTCATTAAATGAATTCGACTGTTTCTCGGCTTGGATTTCAGTTTGCCGATTTTTGAACTTAACTTCACCTTCCGAAGTTTTTGCCTTAACTTCCCTTTCCGAAGTTTTCGCCTTCACTTCCCTTTTACCACCTTTAGGCTCAACTTTGACTCCAAAACCTTTAGACTTAACTTTTCCTGGTGGGGCAGAAGTTGAAGTCTGTTCCGTGGCTGGCTTCTTAAACTCCGCGTCTAATTGGTCTAAAATCTCCTCTTGCTCGGGAGTATGTTCCGCTGGCTGCTCTAAATTGCTGGGATTGTATTCGCCAACCAACCTTGCCAAAAATTCCGAAATTGACAGTCCGGCTGCGGCTGCTTTTTTCGTTAAAAGGGCGTAGGTGTCGGTTTTTATGCGAATTTGTTTGAGCCGAAGGTTGGGATTGTTGTCAACGGTTTCGGCAATAGTTACTGCGGTAATCCTTTCTTTTGGTATGACATCGACAACTTCTTGCCACTTTTCCTGTAAACGACAGTCGCCATATTGGTCTGTAATTGCGTGTTTGAACAAAGGGACAACTTGAGCAACGCAGCTAGGCAAAATCTCAAATCCTGCTTTAATTAAGCGCAGGCAAATACTCGCAGCTTTGATAATTTGTGTGCAGTAAAAATACTGCCTACCTAATGCTTGTTCGCAGTAACTTTTAAAAGTTTTGAACTTGTCTTTGTACAATCGCAGCTTTCGGATGGCGTCCAGCATGAT
Source organism: Microcoleus sp. w2-18bC1 (assembly GCF_036700365.1). NCBI lineage: Bacteria > Bacillati > Cyanobacteriota > Cyanophyceae > Oscillatoriales > Microcoleaceae > Microcoleus > Microcoleus sp. w2-18bC1. The sequence goes on along the minus strand of NZ_JAUBOS010000020.1, from coordinate 11,097 downwards.
TCCTTGCCGCACGTAGTCTAGGAATCCCCTTTTAATTTCGCCTGTCAGGTAGTCTAAATCGTGAAAGGGAGATTGATTCTGGATTTCTTCTTCAAAGTCTAGCAGCGGGCCTGCAAAGTGAAAGTTGGAGGCGACATCGCCTAGGTAGAAGTTGTCAATTGATGGGGGCATGATCTGGAATGGTTCGAGAAATGGCACGATAGCACGGAAGTTGTGCGATCGCAAAGTTGAAGTTTTGGTCTGGATCTTTGATAAAATGTTGAGTTGGAGTGTGCTGTGAGGTCGATCGACCTTTTACATGGCATCACCTCCTCGGCGTTGAGAAAAAAGGGGCTTGAGGTATGCGCCCAACCCCCGAAAATACGCTTGGGTATGCAGGCATAATTGATAGACACTAAAAATAAGGCGGTCTTTCAAACCTGCATTTTGACGAAAGTAGGCTCGCCAGGGGGCCTTTGTTTGGTCGCTATACATGAAGTCTACTTCATCTAAACAACCATGTCAAGAGGTTCGCTTCATGAAACAAACTTCATGCACTGTGGAAGAAAATTTGCAAGAAAAGGACAAGTCTCCATTAAGGCTTCTCAGAGAACAAGCTGGCCTAACCCGCCCTCAAGTCAAACAACATATCGGCGTTTCTGAGCGGATGCAAGCTGACTGGGAATCAGGAAAGTCCATGCCAACTGTTGAAAACGTAGCTGCACTGGCTAACCTGTACCAGGTTTCTCTAAAAACTATGTTTGAGCTTTTAGGATTAGATGTAACTAAAATTCCCGATGACTTACCAAGTCGATCGCCCTCGCCGAAAGACAACTAACCCGCAGGGGTTCGGAAATGTCTAGGGAAACGGGTTTGAGTCATGCACCCAAGCCCGGAAAATACAAACGCTATAACTAAAAACTCAGAAGCCCGATCGACCTTTCATCGATCAATCCGTAATTTTCCCTCTCAGAGCTTTAATCTGCCCTCGCTTGGTTTTGCTGTCGAGACGCTTGCGCTGGGAACTACGAGTCGCTTTGCTGGGTTTGCGCCTTTTCGGTATGACGATCGCACTTTTAATGAGTTCTTGCAGCCGTCTCAAAGCCTCCTCCCGGTTTTGTTCCTGGCTGCGGTGTTCCTGGGCCTTGATGACAATCACACCTTCGGAGGTGATGCGCTGGTCGTTGATTTGGAACAAACGCTGCTTGTAGCGATCGGGCAATGAGGAAGCTGGGATATCAAAGCGCAAGTGAATCGCACTCGCCACCTTATTTACATTTTGCCCCCCCGCGCCTTGAGAGCGAATCGCACTAATCTCGATTTCGCGATCGTCTATGAACACAGTGTTAGAAATTTGTAACATGATGAATAAGTGAAATTAAAGATACTGAGAAAGCAGTGCATCTTTTATATATAACTTACTTGGGTAGATAAATTATTTACACTTCTTAGCTGTCAGGATGAATTCGATGAGTCTTTTTCTATCCCATAACTCTATGTCGTTAGATTCAGCAAGGTTGTAAGCATTTTCGGTAAATCTGTTGTTGGTGATGACTCTTCCTTTATTGCCGTTGTAATGTTTGACGGCTCCTGCTACTTCTTGAACTGCTTTAATACCAACTGGATTTTTGCTTCTTTTCGCTTGAACCACAGTTTTTGAGCCATCTTTGTATAAAATTAAATCCGCCCCATAATCTTGACTATCTTGAGTTAACTTAACACTATAACCAAAGTTTATAAAATAAAGATATAGAAAATTTTCAAACTCTTTTCCCGTCATTTCATCTACTTCCAGAATACCACTGTCTAATAAACGTTTTCTTGACTCTTCTTCTTTCAATGTATCCAATACCGATGTTGCAATCACACCGAAAACGGCAGCGGCTTTTACTATAAAAGGTTTCATGAAATTACATAAATTACTACAAAGGACGCTATCGCTCTTTAACGACGAATATATTAAAACCTATCTCAAAAACAAACGTCAAAACAGCAACACCAGAATAATTAGTAAGGTGCGCCGAAACGCACCCTACAAAAACTAATTAATCGGTAGTACCAGTTTGCAGCGACTCTTTAGCAGTCTGTGTCCACTCAGAGTGGAAGAATTCACCGCGCGGTTTGTCGGTGCGTTCGTAGGTGTGAGCCCCGAAATAATCCCGCTGAGCTTGCGTGAGGTTTTGTGGCAATCTTTCGCGCCGGTAGCTATCAAAATAGTCGAGCGAGGCGCTAAATGCTGGCACTGCAATCCCCAGTTGGCAAGCAGTAGCTAACACGTCCCGCCAAGCTGATTGGCGATCGAGAATGCTCTGTTTGAACTCCGGTGCTAACAGCAAATTCGGCAACGTGGGGTCGTCCTTGAAAGCTGTTTTAATCTTGTCCAAAAATCCAGCCCGAATAATACAGCCACCCTTCCAAATTCGGGAAATTTCGCTCAAACTTAAGTCATAGTTGTACGACTTCGAGGCCGCGCTCAAAAGTGCCATGCCTTGCGCGTAGGAGCAAATCTTCGAGCAGTAAAGCGCATCCCGAACTTTGTTCACAAACTCTTTAGTATCGCCTTCGTACTTGCCGCTAGGCCCCGTAAGTTCTTGGGAAGCTTTGATGCGCTCGTCTTTGTAAGAAGACATGATTCTCGCATTCACAGCCGCGATAATTGTGGGAATGCTCACGCCCAATTCCAAAGCACTCATAACAGTCCAGCGGCCGGTGCCTTTTTGACCGGCTGCGTCCATAATTACCTCAACTAAGGGTTGCTTAGTTTCCGGATCAATGTACTTGAAAATATTAGCCGTAATTTCTATCAAAAACGAGTTGAGCTCGTCTGTGGTATTCCATTCGGCAAAAACTTCCTGCAACTGCTGGCCGTTCAATCCACCAACGTTTTTGAGCAAATCGTAGGCTTCAGCAATGAGCTGCATATCACCGTACTCAATGCCGTTGTGAACCATCTTCACGTAGTGGCCTGCGCCACCAGGGCCGATGAATGTGACGCAGGGGCCGTCATCTACTTGAGCCGCAATTTTGGTGAGAATTGGCTCTAGTAGGCCGTAAGCAGTGCGGGTGCCACCGGGCATCAAGCTAGCACCATTCAGCGCGCCTTCTTCGCCGCCGCTGATGCCCATGCCGACAAATCCCAGTCCCATCGATTCTAAATCTTTGGTGCGGCGTTCGGTGTCGTCGTAGAGCGAGTTGCCACCGTCAATAATCATGTCGCCCGGTGACAGCATGGGTTTGAGCTGGTCGATGACCGCATCTACGGGTTTCCCAGCTTGCACCATAACTAAGATTCGGCGTGGGGTTTCTAGGGCATCGACGAATTCTGTCAGAGTCTTGGCGGCTACAATGTTCTTGCCGGGGGCGCGTTGGGCCATGAAGTCGTCGGTTTTGGCTGCTGTGCGGTTGTACACAGCCACGGAGAAGCCTCTGCTTTCGACGTTGAGCGCTAGGTTTTCGCCCATCACGGCTAGACCGATTAAACCAAAATTTTGCTTTGTCATGCTAATAACCCGCTGGTTGTTCCCGCTTGATGATAGGTTTGCGAGAGAGGAAAGCGAGGCGGGGTGTACCGCTTTCCGGTGGACTAAAAGTATTGGACAATAGACCTAGGAGGTTTAGGTTTATTTTTATATTCTCAGAATTGCTGTTTGGTAAATCAGTAGGGTTTTTTTAAGATTTAAGGGATATTAATGACGCGGGCAGGTGATGATAAGGCAGGTATTATGTCGATCGCAGTAACGGTAGATACAAACAAGCGGACATTTTAAGGACAATTGAGGAGACTGTTGTAATTATGGAAGATTTGCAGTATCTCGCGGCCTGGGTGAAGGAGCAACACGCTCGCGAGTATATTTTGACTTGGCTGCTGAGTCAACAGGGGCTGTGGTGGTCTGATGGGGATATTTATCAGGCCGTTTTGCAAAAGTCGGGAAAGCTTTTGAAAGCTTATGTTCAAAAAAGGCAAGCGGGAGAGTTATTTGAGGGAATTTCTGAGAAGTTGGGAGGAGATGATAATTGGGATGATTTGGCGGGGAGTTTGGCGCGGATTGTTGCGGTTTATCAAGAGGAATTATCGCATTTGCAAGAGCGCGATCGCAAGGGGGATGGGGTAAAAAAAAATTTGATTAGCCAACCGTTGACTGGAGATCCTTTGCCGCTTTTGGAGGTGCAGCAAGCTTTGCCTGATCCTTATGCGGATACGTTGACGGGGAGATAATTGCTCATCATTTTTGTGGATGGAGGCTCATCTCAGAAACCGGGTTTCTTCCTTTATTTCTCGTACTCAACCCTAATTGTCGCAGAAACCCGGTTTCTCGCAACTTGGGCGACAGTTCTCGATCTAGATTCAAGGATTGAGAATAGGTGTAAGATCTAGAAGAAATCCGGGAAGTACATCTTCACCCGAAAGTGTAGGCGGTTGGTCAAAAGAGAAATTGATTACTTCTGCTATATCTTCAGACAAGTGATAGATTTCTACTAAAGGCGTTTGGGGGTCAATTAGCCAACCTAAGCGACAGCCGTTAGTTCGATAATACCGCATTTTAGCCCGCAATGTTTCTAGGGAATCACTTTGCGATCGCAATTCTATTACAAAGTCCGGGCACAGGGGAGGAAATTTGCGCTTATCTTCTGCGGATAATGCTTCCCAACGTTCTAGGAGTACCCAAGCAGCATCAGGGGAACGCTTCGCACCGTTGGGTAATTGAAAGATAGTGGAAGAGTCAAAGACTTTTCCCAATCGAGTCTGACGATTCCACAAACCGAGTCCCAGGTTGAGATCGGAATTTCTGATGCCGCTTTCGCCTCCTGTTGGAGGCATAATAATTAGTTCTCCTTCGGGGGTTTGTTCTAATCGCCACTCTTCATTAGCGATGGACAATTGATAAAATTGTTCGTCGGTTAAAGCGACGGCTGCAGGTAGGTTGAGAGTTATAGTTTCCATCGTTGATATTATCGCCAACTAGGTTGGTTTTATTATAGCTCGCACTTTCTGACAATTTTCTCAAAAAGAGCGCACGATCAGAAACCGGGTTTCTTCCGATATTTTTCGTACTCAACTGAAAATTGTCGCAGAAACTCGGTTTCTCGCCACGCAGCGACACAAATGCGAGCGTTAGGGCTGGTTCATATAAATTGTTTGTGGGAATTCAAGATGGTTGATGAACCCGCCCCTCCGGTAATTCTGTTGATTTCACTCTAAATATAGCTGCTAGCTTGACGGGTGAACATTGAGCAGTAAATTCCGTTTGATGCTATCAATTCGTCGTGAGTTCCTATTTCTGCTATTTTACCGTTTTCCATGACGGCGATACGATCGGCTATTTTCGCTAATCCTAATCTGTGACTGATGACTATGGTTGTTTTCCCGGCGGCTATTTGGCGGAAGATGCTGTAAATTTCGTGTTCTGTCTTGGGGTCGAGGGCGGCGGTTGGTTCGTCAAAAATAAGCACTTCGGCTGTAGAAAGCCGCATTAAGGCGCGGGCGATCGCAATTCTTTGCCACTGTCCCCCCGATAAGTCTATGCCGTCTTCTAATTGTTTCCCCAACGGAGTCTCTAAACCTGCGGAAAGACTATTGACTTTGGCGCTAATTCCTGCTTCTGAAATAGCTTCGTTAATTGCGGTGTCATCCGACAGTGAAAGCAAGTCGCCGAAACCGACGTTTTCTCGGACTGTGGAGGGGAAACGGGCGTAATCTTGCATGACGACGGCGATGCGCGATCGCACGTATGCTAGAGAGTACGATCGCAAATCTTTGCCGTTCCAGTCGATCGTACCACTTGTCGGGTCGTACAGGCGACCGAGGAGTTTGCCAAGGGTGGTTTTACCCGCGCCATTTTCACCTACAAGCACTAGCATTTCACCCGGATTAATCGTTAAGTTGATATCCTCAACTGTGCTTTTATTGCTACCGGGATAGCAGAAAGATAAATGCTTCATCTCGATGCCAATTTTATCTTTTGTGGGGGGGGAATCTTGCCCGCCTTCTGGTAAACTAGGCAGGCGAGATGCTACATCCCCAAGCGGAGACTGCAATTCTGGTTGGAGTTCCAAAAGTTGAAAAATCGGAGTAACACCGAGGGAAATATCGTACAAATTAGCATAATTGCCTATAAGTAACTGCAAACTTTGCTCCACCTGAACAATCAAACCCGAATACAGCGCCAAATCTCCCAAAGTATAGCGACCACCCAAAGCTCCCATTACCACATAAACAAATGGCAAAGCTACTCCGATTCTACTAAACACTGACCACAAAAGTAAAACAATTGCTCCTTTTTTTCGGATTTGCTGCATCTCGCTAAAAAATTGCAAAAACTGATCCTGCCAGCGTTTGAACCAAAGTTCCTGCAACCCAAACAAACGCAATTCTTTAGCATATTCTTCGCCCGTCAAGACTCTAGCGGATAAGTTCATCTCGCGGCTGATTTTAGCTTGCTTTCTTTGAACTCTCCAGATGATTTTGCTATATTTTCTTTGGATGTAAATTGAGGGACAGGATGAAATCAACATCACCACTGGCACCCACCAAGCTATCGCGGCAGCAAGGCCTATCGATGGAATAAATATAAAAATTCCCGTGATGGTCATGCTGATGGTAAATGCTAGTTGCTGTATTTTGAATACTCCGGTTTTTGCTAGTTCTACTATATTTAATAGTTCCGGGTTTTCAAACAGGGCAATATCGTCGAAATTGGCGACTTTTTCCAGGACTTTTCCTTCGACAAAGCCTTGAACGCGATCGCGCAAAGATGTCGCTGCAAAAGAGCTCATTGTGTCTAGGGCATCGCCGACTAACCTAAGACTTAAGACTCCGGCAATACTCCACAGCAATATTGGTCGGGAAAGCATCAAAGCAAAGGGCTGTGCTGTTTGGGTTTGCGACAGCAACCGAGATACTTCATCAATGATTAATTTATCTAAAAAAAGCACGGCAGATGGGGCAGCACCGGCGATGATGTTGAGTATTATTAAATGGCGGAGTTCAATTGGTGCGGCTTTGATTATCAGGCCCAAGCTGCGCCACAAAGCTTGGAATGTGGTAATTTGGATCGGTTGCATAGTTTGTGGGTAGGTGTCGGGTCTACTCATCCCCGGATGCTATATTATAGTAACTTTATCTCAACTGAAATGCAGCTTTTTCCAAGATTAATCCAACATCAGCCGGATTTGTGGATACATCATACTGCCAATAACCAAAACCACCATGCTGGTTAACAGCTTTAATCCACTGATCGAGAAATACCCATTTAGCCTCATCTTGACGAGTTTGTTGCCCTTTAGTTTCTAGAATCAAAAAATTGCCATTTTTCAGACGAACTATAAAGTCGGGGCGATATTTCCGAACAACTCCGCCAAAAATATAGAGAATCTCAAATCCAAGGTGATCGTTTTTCACCCAAGCATCTACAATATGAGCGTTTCTTTCTCGATCGAGTTCGTAGGCTTCGCTGGCTTCCCATGTACTGTCAAAGACGCAGCAGTTGATGTGAGATTTACAAGTGTACTCGCAAGGTTTACCTGTGTACCAGGAACGCATATCACCTGTAGATCGGATTGGATGAACTGGATCGAAAACTGGTTCAATTCTTTCTGTATTTTCTAAATAAATAGCGTTCCAGATGTGTTCAACGACTTTTCTCAGATTAAGAGTGATCAGGATACGTCGTCGGATTTGGTCTCGATTGAACAATGGCGGAGTAATTTGGATAAAATCTGATTGGATGAATTTTTCGACTAATTGAATCAGTTTTGCTAGTAAGTATTCTCTATTACCTTTCCAGCCGGGTTTCATCTGATCGAAAATATCTCTAGCAACCTCAAAAGTGATTTTTTGCATCCGCTGTTTGCGACCTAAATCTTCTAGATCGATCGCCTTTATTTTCGTGACATCGGGTTTGCCATCGACACTCGGAGCGAGGTCTGCTAGGGTAATATTGTCAGAGGCATTTAACTTCAAAGGCTCAACCTGACTCAAATCGAGTTTGAGTTCTGGTTTATAAATGTAATCAATGCGAACGATATTTGGAAAGCTGATTTCAAACTGCTGCTTTTCTGGATCGGGTTTAATTTCTGTTTTAGGAGTCGGGGGCGGAGGCGGAGTTCCTTCATCGGATTCGTGGGGAAGAAAGGTAAAAGGAACACCAAAAATATTAACATATTCGGCTTCAAGTAGCTTTGTTTCTGGGTTGATGTCGTAAGTAGTTCTCCGTAAACCTCTACCTACAACTTGTTCGCAGAGAAGTTGGCTGGTGAATGCGCGAATCCCCATAATATGCGTTACAGTTTTAGCGTCCCAGCCTTCAGACAGCATCCCAACTGAGATGACATTTTGAATCTGTTCTCCAGGCTTCCCAACTTGACCAACCGTATCCACCATTTGCCGTAAAAGTTCTGCCTGTTCTTTCTTAGAAAGTTTGCGAATAGGCTCATCATCAGAGTTATCATCTTCGGCAGTCTCAGGGTTTGTGTCTTGTATCTCAGTGCTTTCCTCTTGGGATTCTGCCATTTTCAGAACGTTAGAATCTATGTGTAAGGTGTATTCTGGAATGCAGAGTTCTTCGACTTGAATTTTGTTATGGTCAAAGGCATATTTGATTCGGGCAGCAGTTTCGGTACGGTTGGCGATCGAAATCATTGCTGGTGGAACTTTATGGCCAGATTCTTTCCATGCTTTCGCAGTTTCCAGCCAATCTTTTCCGAGTAAGAGGTAGCCGTTGTTGAGCAAATCAGGAAGCGATTCATTGGGCTTGGCTTTACGATTTACATCATCGTAAACTTCTGGATCTCGATAAAGATGGTAAAGACGGGATTTGAAATCTTGCACGTTGAGTCTTGCATCGTCGCGAATCACAACGCGGGGAGTCTTGACTAAGCCAGATTCGATCGCATCATTTAAGCCAAAATCACTGACAATCCAGCCAAAGAGAGCTTCTTCTGAGCTTTTTTTACCAGACGGGGCGAAGGGTGTGGCGGAGAAGTCAAAGCAGGTGAGGATTTTTCTAGCTTGGTGGATGCGATCGCACCCACCAACCCACTTAGTTGCCTCATCTAAGTCTTCTTTGCTGACACCTTTAACTTTGGATTCAGCAGGAATGCGCCATGCGTGGTGTGCTTCGTCGTTGATGACAACTATGTTGCTGGAGTTGCCAAGTTCTCCTAAAACCTCTCTTGCGTAGGCTTCATTACTTTTTGCACCACGTTTATCAACTCCTTTTTTCTTTTTAATTTGTTCCTCAGTTTCCCAATTGAGGGTGTGCCAGTTACGGATTAAAACTTTGCCTTGACGAAGTTGATCTAATAAGCCCAGAGGAACAATATTGAAAATTTCGTAGTAGCTATTTTCAGCAGAGGGAAGCAGAACTTGCAGGCGATTCTTAACTGTAAGTCCGGGGGCTATGACAAAAATAGCTTTGGAAAAGCGGGAGTCTTGGGGATAGGTAACTTTATTCAGAATTTGCCATGCAATTAACATCGCCATGACGATTGTTTTGCCGGAACCTGTTGCCATTTTGGAACACAGGCGTTTGAAGTTTCCCCCATCGGAAGGGATGTCGATACCAACTTTTTCAGACGGGGGGGATTCTGTTAGCCAGATTAGGGTTTCTATGGCTTCTAACTGACAGAAAAAGAAGGGAAAGTCCCGTTCTTCGGAGTTGTGCCAGTGTTCTAGCAGACGTTTGGTAACGCCTGTAACGCCGGGGTGTCCCTCATTGCACCAAGCTTTGACGCGGGGGCGGATTTGGTTAACTAGAGGAATTTCGACAAATTTGCCTGGATCGTCGAAGGTTTTGGAGCTTTCGGAAGCGATAATATAGCCTGCGGGTCTTCTTCCTTCTGCAAGATTAAACAGGCGAGAAGTGCGATCGTAGTGCCAATATTGTTTGGGTTCTTTGTAGGGAGAATTGATAATAAGTTGATCGATGTTAGTTTTTGATGACATAAGATTTGCTGTCTTAAAAAAAATATTAACTTTGAGTTGAGGGTATAGAATCAGATTTTTCTGGATTGATTAATGTGTAACTACTTTCAAAAAGATTGAGATAGGGTTCGTAACGATAAAGTCTGTTGCGTTGCCAACCGGTGACTTCTTGAAGCAAAGTAACTTCTACAAATTTATCGACTATTTTACTAGCAGTTGCGTAACTACATTGCAGTTCATTTTCGACCAAACGAATATTCACGATCGGGTGCTGGAAAAGTAATTCTAGCAAGCGCAACCCATAACTGCTACTGGAAATTTGCTGCCCAATAATTTCGCGGTGTTTTTCGCGCATTTCCAGAATAGAACGGGCTGTTGTTGTTGCTGACTGACTGACTTCAAAAATACCTTGAAGAAAAAACTTTAACCATCCTTCCCAATCACCATGAGTGCGAATTGCCATCAGGCGATCGTAATATTCTATTCTGTGAAATTTTAGATAATGACTGAGGTATAGTAAAGGCTTTTGCAGGATTCCTTGCTGACAAAGCAGAAAAGTAATTAGCAATCGTCCAATCCGTCCATTTCCATCTAAAAATGGGTGTATTGTTTCAAATTGAGCGTGAGCTAATCCGCAATGAATCAGTACAGGTAAAGAATTGTTATCGTGCAAAAATCTCTCTAGGTTGTCGAGAGATTGGTGCATTTCTGCAACTGTTGGAGGTACATAGGCCGCAGTACCCAGGTTACAACCTTGAGGGCCAATCCAATTTTGACTTTTCCGAAATTCTCCCGGTGTGCGATCGCTCCCTCGCACATCTTTGATCAATTCTGCATGAATTTCTCGCAGCAAGCGCAGACAAAGTGGAAATTCTTGAAGCCGCTTTAAACCGTAGTTCATGGCGTTAACGTAGTTAACAACCTCCTGCACATCTTTAAAGCGTTCTTGACCTTTGACATCAATTTCATATTGAAGTACGTCCTCTAGGGTGCTTTGCGTTCCTTCAATTTGCGAACTAAGAACGGCTTCCTGACGGACGTACATCGCTACGAACAGGTCAGGGTTGGGCAAAATAGAGGTAGCACCGTCTAGTCTTCCTAAAGCTCGATCGGCATTGGAGCCCACATTCCGCAGATATTCAAGCAGAGGTAAAGGAAGATAGATTTGGCAACAATAAACTCCCAAACGATTGCAC
>NZ_JAUBOS010000117.1:0-7165 GCF_036700365.1 Microcoleus sp. w2-18bC1 | reverse complement strand
GTGAGGCTATTTCTGCCCATTCTTGTGACTTGGCTCGGCCTGATCTCATTCCCGAATTTCCGACCTGAATCCTTACAGCTTGTTTAACTGCCTCTGCTGCTTTTTGGCGATCTATCGGCTCAGTGGAGTACATGATTTCCCACCACTTTTTATCATTAACTAGCATTAAATCTTCTTGTTCGGGAGTAAGTTTTTCAATCATCGCTATCCTCTAAAATCGATTATGCCAAAGAAACCGGGTTTTTTACCGAATCTGTGGGTGAGTGCGAAAGATTTTCGTAAAAAAACCCGGTTTATGACCACCCGTGCGTAACTCCTAATTGTAATAACATCAATCTTCATCCCACTTATCTTTAACAGCTTCCCAATCCAGCCAACCGGCACGATCGCGATTTCCACCAGCAGCTTTTAACTCATTTAATGCTTGTTTGGAAATTTGCAAATCTTCTAAAGTCTCTAACCATTCGATGAGTGCTTGCCAATTTTCGACATCTAAAACAGCAACTTGTTTGCCTTTTAGATTAAGAAACTCAACTGACTGCAATACTTCTAATCCGGTCATTCAGGCTACCTCTATGTTAATGATAGGTATAACTTTTGCTCTCCATTCTAATCAATTTGCTTCTCGGTTGCTGCGCCAAACCGTATGGAAAAAAGGTCGATCGTACCCAACCCCACCCAGCAACCTGAACCGCAGGTGAGGCAATCCCTCCGCAGCCCCCGCTTCTCGACGCGGTACAATAAATGCAATCATACTTAACGCTTATATTGAAAAGGCTACACACAACGCCACAGGAGACAACTGACGCATGGGTAAAGTAGTTGGCATTGACCTCGGAACAACAAACTCAGTAGTAGCCGTCATGGAAGGCGGCAAACCGGTTGTGATTGCCAATGCAGAAGGGATGCGGACAACTCCCTCGGTAGTCGCTTTCACAAAGGAAGGAGAACGCCTGGTGGGACAGATGGCCAGACGCCAGACTGTTCTCAACCCGCAAAACACCTTTTACGGTGTCAAGCGGTACATCGGACGCAAATATACCGAACTGACTCCAGAATCAAAGCGCGTCCCTTACACAACTCGCCGCGACGAAAACGGGAACATCAAAATCAAGTGTCCCCGCCTGAAAAAAGATTTTGCCCCAGAGGAAATTTCGGCGATGGTTTTGCGGAAACTAGCCGATGAAGCCAGTCGCTATCTGGGACAAGAGGTGACGGGGGCTGTAATTACTGTTCCCGCTTATTTCAACGACTCGCAGCGACAGGCGACGCGGGATGCTGGACGAATTGCCGGACTTGATGTCAAGCGGATTTTAAATGAGCCGACAGCGGCTTCTTTGGCTTACGGTTTGGAGAGGCGAGAAAGTCAAACTATTTTAGTGTTTGATTTGGGCGGCGGTACTTTTGATGTGTCGATTTTAGACGTGGGAGACGGAGTATTTGAAGTCAAAGCAACTAGCGGCGATACTCAATTGGGTGGCAATGATTTTGACTCTAAAATTGTTGACTGGTTGGCAGAACAATTCTTAGAAAAAGAAGGAATTGATTTGCGACGCAACCGGCAAGCTTTGCAGCGCTTGATCGAAGCGGCAGAAAAAGCCAAGATTGAGCTGTCTGGCGTCGGTGTCACGGAGATTAATTTGCCGTTTATCGATGCGAATGAAGACGGGCCTTTGCATCTGGAAACGCGGCTGACTCGCGGTCAATTTGAGGGACTGTGCACAGATTTGGTGCAGCGGTTGCGGCGGCCAGTAAAACAAGCTTTGGCTGATGCAAGTTTGAGTCCTTCTCGCATTGATGAAGTTGTGCTAGTCGGCGGTTCGACTCGCATTCCTTTGGTGCAGGAAGTTGTTCGCAGTTTGATCGATCGAGAGCCGAATCAAAATGTGAATCCCGATGAAGTTGTGGCGGTGGGTGCGGCAATTCAAGCGGGGATTTTGGGTGGGGATGTCCGCGATGTGCTGCTGTTGGACGTGACGCCGCTGTCACTGGGTTTGGAAACGATCGGCGGGGTGATGAAAAAACTGATTCCTCGGAATACTACTATTCCCGTCAGGCGATCGGACATTTTTTCGACTGCTGAAAACAACCAAACTGTGGTAGAAATTCACGTAATCCAAGGCGAACGGGAATTAGGCCGAGATAATAAGTCTTTGGGACGGTTTAAACTAACTGGAATTCCGCCGGCACCGCGAGGGATTCCGCAGGTGCAAGTAGCTTTTGATATTGATGCTAACGGGATGCTGTTGGTGACTGCTTTGGACAAAACTACCGGCAGGGAACAAAGCATTACTGTGCAAGGTGCTTCGACGCTGAGTCAGCAGGAAGTGAATCAAATGATTCGCGATGCGGAACAGTTTGCTCAAGCTGATAAGTTGCAGCGGGAAAAGGTGGAAAAACGCAATCGCGCTGAAGCTTTAGCTTATCAAGCGGAGCGGCAGTTGCGGGAAGTTGCGCTCGATCGCGGAATGCAGTTTGCTCAAAGAAGCCGCCAGCGAATTGAAACTTTAATTCGGGAATTGCGAGACAGTTTGGAACGCAATGATGAACGGGGAGTTGACCAGATTGGTTCGGATTTGCAAGATGCTCTTTACGATTTGAGCCGAGAAGTTTCAGCTTTTGCTGATGATGACGATGATGACGATTTCTTTGAGTCTGTGAAGCGGACTTTTACGGGCGACGGTACGAAGCGGCGCAGCGATGACAGCAGCTATTATACCAATGCTAAGCCTTACAGGCGATCGACTGTCGATCCAATTCCCGATCGCCCATACGATCGACCCTATGATCGCACCGGTGATCGTATGGGCGATCGTATGAACGATCGTTCATACGATCGTAGAAGCAGTGCTAATCGCCCCACTCGCCCTTATCAAAATCAAAGCGACGATTGGGATGATGACGACGATTGGCTGTAATTAGTGGTTAGTCATTAGTCCCTAGTCATTAGTCCCTAGTTTGAAGCAGGGAAGCAGGATGACTAATGACTAATGACTAATAATAATTAATGACTAATGACTAATAACTAATGACTAACTATGCAGAATTTTCGCAATTACTATCTAATTTTGGGAGTGCCCAAAGATGCCACGGCTGATGAGATAAAAAAAGCCTATCGACGGCTAGCAAGACAGTTGCACCCTGACGTAAATCCAGGTGATAAATCTGCTGAAGATAGGTTTAAGGATATTAATGAAGCTTATGATATTCTTTCCGACCTCGACAAGCGCGCTCAATACGATCAGTTTAGTAAATTCTGGAAACAAAAAGGATTTCAAGGAAAGCAAGGGGTGCGACTTCCCAATTTCAAAACTTGGGGAAACAGTAAAACTACCCGCAAAAAACCGGCCGAAGAGGTAGATTTTAGCGATTACTCGGATTTTAATAAATTTCTCGACCAAGTGCTCGGAAGGCGGCGGGAAGTGAGGATGGCGACAGCGAATGATGCAGCGGGAGTAGCCTCCTCTGAACCGTGGAGTACGGCTTCTAAGAAAACGAGTTATGTTGCTAATTCTCGTCCACCTAGAAGGGATTTTGACGATCGCGAAATGCGACGAGAAACAGTTGATCGCGAAATGCGACGAGAAACAGACGATCGCGAAATGCGACGAGAAACAGACGATCGCGAAATGCGACGAGAAACAGTCGATCGCGAAATGCGACGGGAAATTAGGGAAACAGTCGATCGCGAACCCAGAAGAGACATTGAGGCCAGGCTAACTCTGCCTTTGGAAAGGGCTTATTCGGGTGGTACTGAGCGAATTCGTCTGGAAGACGGGAGAGCGATCGAGGTAACTCTGCCTCCTGCTATGGTATCAGGCCAGCGGATTCGCTTGCGAAATCAAGGTATGGGCGGCGGAGATTTATATTTGAAAATCACAGTTTCTCCCCATCCCTTTTTTCGCTTGGAAATGTCAGATATTTGCTGCGAATTGCCACTGACTCCCAGCGAAGCGGTGTTAGGCGGAGATATTGAAGTACCGACGCTGGACGGCCTGGTAAAGATGAAATTGCCACCGGGAGTAACCTCTGGAAAGCGGTTGCGGCTGGCTAACAAGGGCTATCCGACAGGAAATGGCGATCGGGGCGATCAATTGGTAGAAATTCAGGTGTTAATTCCCAAAGAAATTAGTGAGGAGGAACGGGAATTATACGAAAAGTTGCGGCAGGTTGAGTCTTTTAAACCGCGTCAGGATTTATCGATTTAATGTAGACTACGCAATGCGCCAGTTTAATTTTGTAGGGGCGCAATAATGCGCGCCTTACTACTAATGGTGTACGAAAAATTAGGAGAGGCTTGGCTAAATTTTACTGACATATC
The DNA here is from genome assembly GCF_036700365.1 of Microcoleus sp. w2-18bC1. Classification (NCBI taxonomy): domain Bacteria; kingdom Bacillati; phylum Cyanobacteriota; class Cyanophyceae; order Oscillatoriales; family Microcoleaceae; genus Microcoleus; species Microcoleus sp. w2-18bC1. Next base: position 2,844 of record NZ_JAUBOS010000117.1, on the reverse strand, counting down.
AGATTTAGCCACTTGCCTGTAAATAGATAATAACAAATCCGTTGGTATCGGAATTATTCATCTCTCTCTTCTCTTCCTCCGCACCCTCTGCGGTCTCTGCGGTTTAATAACTCCGAAACAACCGTAAACAATATGATTTGTCGCCAGAATAGCCGTTAGCGGAGCCCTCGAAGAGGATCGCACTTTCAGCAATCCTGGAGCGCATAAGTAAAACTAATGTTGTGATTATTCCTGAACTAGCAGAGAATTAACAATAAGGTAATTTTCCCACAATCAGGAGCAGTCTGCCGCGATGACTCAAATGCCCCCTCAATGCAACAATCTGCAAGAGCAAGTTGACTCCTTACTGCAACTGCTGCGTCAGGAATCGTCTTTGCGACAACAAGATATCACGGCAGTAGAAGCTTCTCTGAAAAAGGCAATTTCTCCTGAGTTTGAAATTGTGTTTGCTGGCGCTTTCAGTGCGGGAAAATCGATGCTGATTAATGCTTTGCTGGAGCGGGAATTGCTCTACAGTGCGGTCGGACACGCGACAGGTACGGAATGTTATATCGCCTTTGCTGAGCCGGAAAAAGAGCGCGTGGTTCTCACTTTTTTGAGCGAGTTTGAGATTAGCCAGCAAGCTTCTGTGCTTTGTCATCAGTTAGGTTTAGCTACTGAAGTTAATATTAATCAAACAGATGTAGTGTCGCTGTTGTCTCAGGGATGTAACATAATTATTGAAAGGGAAGGCGGCGAAAATAAATCGGAATTAGCCAAAAAAGCTAAGGCTTTGATGCTGCTGTTAGAAGGTTTTGAGGCAAATCGCGATCGCATCCAAACTCTCGAAAACGCTACCTACTCGATGGAACAGTTTAACTTTTCCAATCTCAAGGAAGCTGCTAGTTATGCCCGTCGCGGTAGTAACAGTGCTGTACTCAAGCGAGTTGAATATTACTGTTATCATCCGCTGCTACAAGATGGCAATATTATTATCGATACGCCGGGAATTGATGCGCCGGTGCAGCGGGATGCAGAATTGACTTATGATAAGATTGAAAGCCCGGATACTTCGGCGGTTGTCTGCGTTTTAAAAGCGGCTTCGTCTGGGGAAATGACGACAGAAGAAACCGAGTTGATGGAAAAAACACGGGGAAATCCGGGAATTCGCGATCGACTGTTTTACATTTTCAACCGCATCGACGAAACTTGGTACAACACGCAACTGCGACAGCGCTTAGAAAATCTGATTAATTCCGACTTTCGCGATACTGCGAGAGTTTACAAAACTAGCGGGTTGTTGGGATTTTACGGGAGTTTGATTCGAGGGACAACAGGGCGCGATCGCTTTGGTTTAAATACAATCTTTGCCACCAGTCAAGGGCGAGCTTCTGGAGATGATAAATTAGATTCTGAATTGCTCGGTAATAGTGAAGAAACTCCGCAATTTGTTAGTGAATTTAATCGCTACTGTGCGAATTCTGGCAAGTTATCTCCTAGCAAATTTCGGATTTCAGTGAACAGCTACGAAACACCCAATGAAAACTACGTGCGAATTCTTGCAGAGCAAGGACAACCATTAATTTCTCAATTAATTCAAGATAGCGGTATCGAAGATTTTCGCACAGCCATCACCCGCTACCTCACAGAAGAAAAACGCCCGCAACTGTTCAAAAATCTCGCTGACGACTTAGAAGACTTGTGCATTCAACTGCGGAAACATTACCAAACAATTCAGCGGAATTTGGACAGCCAGCCCCGCGAAATTGAAGCGATGAAAGCACAGGAACTTTTGCGACTAAATCAGGAATTGCAGCAAGTCGGACAGGATTTCCGGGAACATATCGCCGAAGAAGTCAATGAAATGATTATGAACAGATGCGATATTTTCGATATAGACTTTCGGCAATTGCAATCTCGGATGATCCGCCGCTTGGATGAATTGTTAGACGGATTTTCTGTTGAGGCGGCTTACGGACGCACTTTGCGGAATCATCCCCGCAATGCCACAGCACCTTTAATTGCTGTTTTAGTTGAAGCGCTTTATTATTTAGCGAATCAGTTGGAAGATATTTTAGTAGAGGCTACTAAGTCACTGGTTGATAATTATTTCCAGTATTTGAAAGATAGCGTTCGCAAGTCGGAATACTATCGATTACTTTATCGGTTGTTGGGGAACGACGGGGGAATTGAACAGCAGTTAGAGGAGTTATCAAAGCGGGTTTCTGATGCTTTGGTAAATGCGGCGGGCGTTGAGTGCGATCGCTACGTGCGAGAAAGTCCGCGTTTTTACGACGAAGGCACATTTTCAATTTATCAATTCCGGGAAACATTGCAGCAAACTTCTCAAGGTTTCGACTGCGAAAACATGGTGGACGCCCAACCGGCAATTCGACAATTATTGCGGCTAGATTTCGAGCCGAAAGTATCTAGAACTATTCGGCAAACTTTCCGCCAAACTGTCAATCAAACTCTGAAAGAGCATTTGTTGCCGCTGGCCCAAAAGCAAGCTGATGATATTTTGCAGAAATACAGTCAAGCCCGCGATTATTTAGAGCAAACTTTGGCACAGGAGGCGGAGGAAAAGATTGCTGGGAATCTGCGGCGGCAAGCTGAGAATGAGCAAAAGATTCAAGAGTACGATCGGGCGGTTTCTGGGATTAATAGTTGTTTGCAGGCGATGAAGCTGCACGAGCATTTGTTGCCTGTAATTGGGCAAAATGATAGTGGTTCTGTGGATGGTGAATGATTGGAATGGGAATGGGCGTAATTGGAAATCCGGCGATTGGAAAGAGACTGTTGGCGAATGTCTGAGGGGTTTCACCCCTCAGACATCGCCGTCCTGAATAGGCAGAATGATTGTGT
>NZ_JAUBOS010000165.1:0-1253 GCF_036700365.1 Microcoleus sp. w2-18bC1 | reverse complement strand
TGACGTGCTCGGGTGGGTGCCGCCGGTGCCGGATGAGGTGGATCTGGTGACCGAGGTGGCCGGGATGCTGGCGGTGTTCGCCGCGCAGCAGCTGGAGCGGGTGGACGCGCTGCGTCGTCACGCGCTGGCAGACGCGTCCCGGTACGGGGGTGGCGCGGCGGGGATCGTGGAGCGGTCGGTGCGGTTGGAGCTGGCCGCCGCGCTGCGGGTCACCGAGCACGCCGCGGGGATGCTGCTGGATCGTGCCGAAGCGCTCGTGCACCGCTACCCCGCCGCGCTGGACGCCCTGGGCCGGGGGCGGGTGACCGAGCAGCACACCCGGGTGCTGGTGGAACTGCTCGATGCCACCACCCTGGAGGTGCGGGACCGGGTGAGCGGGCGGGCGGTGCAGCTGGCCGAAGAACTCCCCGTGGGGTCGTTCCGGCGGGCGCTGCGCCGGCTGATCGAGACCGAGGAATCCGCCACCCTCACCCAGAGGCACCTCGCCGCGCTCGAGGGGCGGCGGGTGGTGATCGAACCGGCCGGAGACGGCATGGCGTGGCTGCACGCGCTGCTGCCCGCCGTGGAAGCCCACGCCATCCACTCCCGCCTCACCGCCATGGGCAGCACGATCACCGGCCGAAACACCCGCGACAGCCGCAACCACCACGACACCACCCCGCACGACGACACCGCCGGCGCGCGCGACGTCACGGCCGAGACCGAGCAGGACCCGGCCGGCACCGTGGTCGATGGGCGGACGCTGGATCAGGTGCGCGCCGACGTGCTGTGCGATCTGCTCATCGAGGGCACCATGACCGGTCACCCGGCCGAGGCCTCCGCCATCCGCGCCACCGTCGCCGTCACCGTCCCCGCCCTCGCCCTCCTCACCGAAGACGACACCACCCGCCACGCCGCAGGCCTTCCCCCCGCGACCGTGGAAGGGCTCGGCCCGATACCACTGACCGTCGCGAAGCAACTGTGCGGGAGTGCCGACCAGGACTGGATGCGGGTGCTCACGCACCCCGAAACCGGGATCGTCCTCTCCGTCGGCCGCACCCGCTACCGACCCCCCGCCTCCCTGCGCCGCCTCATCCGATGGCGCGCCGACCGATGCATGGCCCCCGGCTGCAGCATCCCCGCCCACCGCTGCCAGATCGACCACAACATCGCCTGGGAACACGGCGGCCCCACCGCCCTCGACAATCACGCGCCCCTGTGCCAAGGCCACCACACCATCAAGCACCACGGCGGCTGGACCATCCAACACCTCC
>NZ_JAUBOS010000116.1:0-7241 GCF_036700365.1 Microcoleus sp. w2-18bC1 | reverse complement strand
CGATCGCATCCTTCACATGGAAGATGGAAAATTAGCCTAATTTTTAAATTTCCGAAGAATAGACATCACCCATAACTACCCCATTTTCAATTTTGGATGTCAAACCCTAAAGCCGAAAATTTGCCGATCTTTGAAGATTCGTACTCACTCCAGTCACAACACCTAACACCTACCCTGTCAAGATGTTTTGGATAATTTTTTCCTGATTATTTTGAGTGATTGCTAACTGGCCAAAGCTCAAACCTCCGGTTTGTGCGATCGCCTCCCTGTGATGGCCTAGCCTATAGTTTCTTCCCCAGCAATCTTACAAGAAAGAGCCACTCTTAAAAGCAGTTGGATTCACATTATAAACCAATCCCAAGTAGTCATTCCCAGATTTGATCGCCGTTGCAGTTAGAGGCATCACCCCATCTACGACGACATAAACCGACTCAAAGGTTAGTTGACTGAAATTGGCACCAATCAACTTGATTTTATCACCGGCAGTACAGAAGTCAGTAATCACATCAGCTTGAGATGGGTTAGTAGCGGTATATTCTAACACAAATGTATCATTATCCAAGCCACCTGTGAGCATATCGAAACCTCGATCGCCCCACAATTCATCATCCCCATTCCCACCAATCAAAACATCATTTCCCTTCCCCCCGTGTAAGAGATCATGATCATTGCCACCAGTGAGAGTATCATTGTCATTATTTCCACTCAAGAAGTCATCACCATTACCACCAGACAATTGGTCTGATCCTTTACCCCCAAACAATTGATCGTTCCCATTACCGCCATCAATGGTATCAGCACCTTGGTTGCCATAGATGGTGTCATTCTCGTCACTTCCCGTCAAGTTATCATTACCTGATAACGCGAATATCGGTTTGCCAAAGGCTGATTGTGGGATACTGGTATCATCTTCATTACTCAGTAGATATTTGCCATATACTTCTTGATTTTGTGGCAAATTAGTTGGTTCACCGCGATCGATATTACTGATTGATGGCGTGTTAATTGCGATCGTTATGGGTGTCGGTGTCGGCGTTTCCGTTGGTGTTGGTGTCGGTGTTTCCGTTGGTGTTGTCGGTGTTTCCGTTGGTGTTGTCGGTGTTTCTGTCGGAGCAGGTGTTTCCGTTGTTGTTGTCGGTGTTACCGGTGGAATTGGAATTGGCGTTGGTTTGGGAACCGGCACCGCAATATTAACGTTAAAAGTCCCTAAACTACCAGCAACATTGAAATTGCCAAGACTATCTTTAACTTGACTTGCTTGCAACTTAATAGTATAAGTTCCATTGTCAGTATTAGCCCAACTTTCCCCAGGCGGAATAAACGAATAAGTTGCTGTCCGAGGTGTACCATTACTATTAGTATCGACACTGACAAATTTTGCTGGAATGTCACCGCCAGACCAATTTATCAAAATATCAGAACTGTCCAAACTTGAAACATCGACAGCATTATTATCGCTGAAAGTAACTGTCAAACTTTGACTGGTTCCTCCGGCTGTCGTAATATCAGCAACAGGATTTATGGTGACGGTGGGAGCAACCCCATCGACTAATACGCCTGTGGTGCTACCGACGCTATTTAAAGTTAGGATCGCGTTGGCATTGGTGGCATTTTGAATGGTAGCATCCGTGGGTAAAGTTAAGGCCGTACCAACTGTGATGCCATCGGTATCTAGGTTGCCAGAAGCAACAGTATAACGGAAGGTATGGGTGGTGGCAGAGGCTCCTGTACCGTTGAGGGTAGCGTTGAGGGTGCCGCCAGTATCTAGGGTAATCGGTAAGTTGGCACCGCCAGTGATGGTTACGGGTTCGTTGAAGGTAACGGTAAAGTCCAGGTTTTGTCCAACTCCATAGGTGTTATTGGTGGGTGCGCTGACACTGGTGATGGCGGGAGCGGGGTTGACGGTAATCTTGGCGGTTTCGTCAGCCACGCTGAATACGCTGGATGTGCTGTGATTGGTTAAGTCTGCTCCTGTGTCTGCAGTGCCGCCGTTGGTGCCGGTGATTTGGTCCCAGGCTTTGAAGGTAAAGGCGTTAGTGGCAGTGCCATTATAGCTGGCATTTGGGACAAAGCGGATTTTGGTGTTAGCGTCAGATGCTAGGAGACGTGCATTGACGGGCGAGGCGGTAAATGTATTCCAGGTAGTGCCATCAGTGGTGTATTGCCAAGTCCCGTTAGTCGCGTCCACGCTGGTGATCGCGATGCCTTGTTTGGCATCGGTGTCACTGTCGGTGATTTTTGTTCCCCCCAGATTCGCGATCATTGTGCTAATTAGTGTGCCGGTACTGGTGCTGTCTCCTTGGGTGAGCGCCGTGAGGGTGGGTGTGCCGCTGGTATCTAATACGGGGGAGTCGTTGACGAGGACGTTGACGGTGATGGGAGTGCTGACACCGCTACTGTCTTTGGCGCTGTAGGTGAAGATGTCTACGCCGTTGAAATTGGCGTTAGGGGTGTAGAGGATGTTTCTTTTCGGGTCGATCGCGATCGCATTGAGGACAGAAGACCCAAACGGGTTAGCTGTGGCGTTAAAGGTAGTATCAACCGCCCCAGTAGTCGGGTTGAACTTCGCAACCTTGGCAGATAGGCTCATGAAAGACCAGCCACCAACTATGGAGTTGTCACTGCTATCGAAAGCGATCGCATTGAATTGAACACCCACATTGGGGTTAAAGGTAGTATCAGTCGCCCCAGTAGTTGGGTTTAACTTCGCACTTCGGAAGGGAGGATGACCGGCGTGTAACCCCCCGGAAAGCCAGCCACCGACAATGAGGTTGCCACTGCTATGGAGGGCGATCGCCGTGACAATCCAAAAACCCGCATCATTGGGGTTAAAGGTAGTATCAGCAGCCCCAGTAGTCGGGTCTAACTTGGCAATGTGGTTGCGAGTTTGGTCACCGATGGTGGTGAAGTCGCCACCGACATAGGGGTTGCCACTGCTATCGATGGCGATCGCCCGGATCAAATTATCCGCATTGGGGTTAAAGGTAGTATCAGCAGCCCCAGTAATCGGGTCTAACTTGGCAATGTGGTTGCGAGTTTGGCCACCGATGGTGGTGAAGTCGCCACCGACATAGGGGTTGCCACTGCTATCGATGGCGATCGCCCGGATCAAATTATCCGCATTGAGGTTAAAGGTAGTATCAGCAGCCCCAGTAATCGGGTCTAACTTGGCAATGTGGTTGCGAGTTTGGTCACCGATGGTGGTGAAGTCGCCACCGACATAGGGGTTGCCACTGCTATCGATGGCGATCGCCCGGATCAAATTATCCGCATTGGGGTTAAAGGTAGTATCAGCAGCCCCAGTAATCGGGTCTAACTTGGCAATGTGGTTGCGAGTTTGGCCACCGATGGTGGTGAACTCGCCACCGACATAGGGGTTGCCACTGCTATCGATGGCGATCGTATTGACAAAACTATTCGCATTTGGGTTAAAGGTAGTATCAACAGTCCCATCAGAGTTTAACTTGGCAATGTTGTTGCGAGATTGGCTGCCGATGCCGAAGAACCCGCCACCGACATAGATCGAATCACCAATAATCGCGGTGCCGTGGCTAGGGCCGGTGACGATACTATCAACACTGAGTCTGCCGGTTCCCGTGTCGTTCGCTAAAACATCGATCGCGATGGAAGTAGGGGTAGCACTAACATTAATGCTTTTGCTATCTGCGGTGCCAGTGGGTCCGGCTAAAGTGTAGTGATAATTGGCAAAATTCAGGGGTTGGGTTTCAATTTCCCCAAATTTCACTTCTAACTCCCCGTCGCCGCCAAAGGCCGCAGAACCTGTTGAGTCGTTAGAAGCTGCTACATCTACGCCTGTTATTTCGCTGAGATGTTTGACAAAATTGAGGCCAGTTTCTCCCGCACCTACATCGCATCCATATAATAGGATATCGGCGTTTTCAGTTAGGGCATTTCCCCACTGTTTTATCTGACTGCTGAAATTTTCTAGGTTGTTAGAGTCGAGTATGTCAGAACCGAGTTTTAAACTACCTTCGCTACCGTGGGAAAGGATGTGCACGGCTGCAATATCTTTTTGATCTGCCAAGGCTTGAGTAATTGGTGCGATCGCGCTCGAATTTTCATTTAAAATCACAATTTGAGCGCGATCGATGTTTTGAATCAGGCTTTGATAATCTTGTATAGACGAGTCAACGAAAATGATTTCCTTGTTCATGGTAATCACCTATTGGTTTTTGTTAAGTCTAGGACTTACGCAGTCAGCGCAATTACCAACAATAAATGAGGCTTTTTGTGATACCAAAAGCTGAGAACAACGAAATCTCGGATCAGTGCGTAAGTTCTAACTCATTCACTGCAAAAGTTTTTGCTTACCGGATGATTATTTCATCTAATCAATCACAACTTTTGCCGACTCAGTAAATAATTCTGCTATACTGCTATTAAAGCATTTACTACAAAATCCATAGTGATTTATTTACTTAAATTCATGAAATTTCAATTATCTTAAAAGATTTTGTAAATATTAATCCATTGGTGTTCAATAATGACGATCGCACCGGAGGGAAAGGAAGCGGAAGCGGTTTGCGGCTGGGTGCGGTGATTAATTCTCGGATTTTCTCAATGCGAGCAAAACATAAGTGTTCAGCCAGAAACCAACAGAATCTAGCCTTTTTGGCGAATCTTCGATCGCGCAATGGGGCTTTACTGTACGAACCCCTCTATTTAAGCTAAAAATATCAACTTTGGCTAGACAATGCGCTAGCTGCGGGTGGGGAACATCCAGGTTACGATCGTCTATATATTCCAAGCATCGGCTATACTACAGGAGATATCGACATTCACGATATCGCAGTAGATAAAAATCATCAAATCATTACTCTATGACGTGCAAATAATTCCCGCAGCGCAAAAACCAATGGCTTTAGGTTTTCCAACGGAAGAAATTGCTCAGTTAGTTACGTTGGAATTTTTACCGCAGATGGCATAGTTGGGAATTTTTACTGCAGATGGTAGCGGATATACGCAGATTAATGCAGATAAATGTTGATTGAGGACTTTAGTCATCACTACCCACCTCACTTTGCACTTATGAAATCCACTAATATCAGCACGACAAATAACAAATTACCGATTGATGAGCCGGTAATTTCTCTGCACAAACTCGACCACTATAGCAATCCTAAATGATTTTCTCTATTTAGCTCAATCCTAAATGATTTTTTCTGTGTAAGTATATTGACGTATTTTGGGGAAATCAAATTTATGTTCGTTAGTGAAAAACTCAAACAAAAACTTGACAATTTTAAAAGATCTACATAAATACCAATACTTTCTTAAAAAGTTTTTAGCTTGTAGCCAAATATCTTCAACGGGATTCTGTTGGGGAGCATTGGGAGCAAATAAAATACAAGTAATTGACCAATTTTCAGGTTCTTTGTCACCATTTAGTTCTAATAAAAACTCTCTAAATTCTCCATATTTATGATAACTAGCTCCATCCCAAATCAAGATAATCTTGCGATTTTTATATTTATTTTGTAAGTATTTTATGAATTTAACTGTGGATTCTCCATCACCAGATGGATGGCTCTGAATATGGAATTCTTTGCTTTGATAATTGAGGGCGCCAAAATAAGTTTGTCTATCTTTTTCATTGGTAATTGGGACTTCAATTCTGATTTTTGATTGACCCCAAACATAACCAGTTAGATCACCATGAAGTAGATGACATTCATCTAAAAACAATACTATTATTTCTCCAGACTCTATACCAGCTTTGTTTTTAAATAAAATATCGTTAATCTCTTCCGTCTTTTTTTTTACCAGTTCTTTATCAAATTTAGGATTAGCCTTTTGAGTTTTTTTCCAACTTATTTTCGCCCGGTCGAAAAGTTCATAGTAACTCTGTTTTGATTTATACATCACACCAAACTCTTGAGCTAAATAAGTAACCAACTCATCTAAATTCCAATATTCTTTATTCTTTAACCACTCGATTACTTCAGTATTTTGTCGAGCTGTTAAATACCCTTTTGACCCTTTATGTTCTAGTTTGATTCCGGCGATGCCTTTGGTTTTAAATTGTTTTTTCCAATAACCAATAAAAAAATTACTTACACCTAAAATCTTGCTGATTTCATGGTAGATATTACCTGACAGCGCCATCCTTACAGCTATTGCTCGTTTTAGTTCTCTTGCATCGAGATCGCTTTTAATGAAATCTTCTAATTGGGCTATTTCTTTTTCCATATCTTTTTCTTGCAGTTGTAAGTTATTCATTTTTTTATGGTCACAATCAAGTATTGCATATAATTGTATCATAGTCTTGATAATGATTTAGGATTGCTATACTTCGGTCAAGGCCAACTGCGAAAACAGGTACTTTTTGACATTAATCTCGACATTAATGCAGGTGAAATCGTGCTGATGACGGGGCATTCCGGGGGAGCATCCCGATTTTGTAAATTTCCCAATAAATGATATAATTTTACATTTTTTAAACCAACGGCTTCCCCAAAAACTGCTATGGAAGCAACTACTAATTTTTTCTATGATTTAAGCGCTGTCTGAGCGCAAAAACCACGTACAATAAAGTAAATTGTTCTGGAGCCTTATGATGAATCCTGAAGAGCGCGAACGGTTAAAAGCCTGTCATGATGAAATCGCCCAAATTTTATACCGAAACAGCCCCCCGGAATCTTTAGAGGACTTAGAGAGCAATGTCACTGAAAAAGTCTCGCTCGCCTAGCCTGTTTACCTTTTAAGATAGAGCGAGGTTCCTGCATTCGAGGATAGGGCTTCGGTCTGTGTTTCAACACCCTAGGTTCGGAACGATCGGGTCGCATCGTAAGTAAATTAGTTGCCACCTGCTCCAACAGCAATTGATGCCATTGTCGCTGTTGGTGTTTTCCTGTAGTTGCCAACAACGTCAATAACTGATTAAACTGCTGTCGAGTTGATTGGAAGGAGAGTTGAAAAGCTGTATGTTCTGACGAAGATACGGCCTGCCACATAATGGTACGTAATAAAGTGTAAGCCAATAAGTGTGCCCAGATATCCTTTCTGACCATTGCCGGAGTTTTAGCTGTTAACATCTCCATTTTCAAAGTTGTTTTAAGATGCCGGAGACTAACCTCAGCAGCAGACCAGCGCCGTCCATATAACCCACATTCCGCAGATATTCAAGCAGATTTAAATTCAAAGAAATTGAGAATTGCCAAAACCTCAAATGATTGCATAGCAATCATTTGAGGTTTTTTTAAGGTATAATAATTTGTGCC
>NZ_JAUBOS010000019.1:59615-100789 GCF_036700365.1 Microcoleus sp. w2-18bC1 | reverse complement strand
ATTTTAAATCACCCTAACCTTCCTTCAGTCTTGTCTTATGGTACTCTGGCTGCTTAAAAACTGTCCGGAGTATTGTTGTTATACGGAGAGTGCGATATTTGTTAAGAGCGATCGCCCGGAGTAAGTGAGGTATCATATTTACAGTGTAACTGATAGCTATAATTTATAATTATGAACTTACTCCAGTTTAAAATATTCATAAATATGAATAGAATTAGAGGCGCAGAGAAGGAAGTGCGCCCAGACTTTTTCAAGATGTCTATTCATCACTAGAACTGATCATTGTCTGTTTAGGACTACAGGAAATACCAATAACAACTACTCATCTGGTTTGGCTTTGCAAAGCCAATTTTTGATAGTCCTGTTTAATAGGAATCTGAATGATAAACTCTGCTCCCTGACCGGGATGAGAAACACACTTCAACTGTCCGCGGTGTTTTTCTACCACAATCTGGTAGCTGATTGACAGCCCCAAACCGGTGCCTTTCCCTACGGGTTTCGTCGTGAAGAACGGGTCGAACAGCCGGCGGTTCACTTCCTCTGTCATACCGGGGCCATTGTCGCAAATGCGAATCACAACAAATTGGGCAGCTTTCCGGGTCGGGTTGAGGTTGGGGGAATCCACCTCAGCCGAAGAAACTGTAGAGCTTTCCGCAAGGGCGGGATTGGAAATCGGGGATTTTTCTTCTTCCCCATACCCCACTGAGGTGCGAATTGCGATCGCCCGCGGCCCCCTTTGGTCATTGAGAGTGTCAATCGCATTCGCCAGTAAATTTACGAACACCTGGTTCAGTTGGCCCGCATAGCACTCCACCAGCGGCAGCGGGCCGTACTCTTTAATGATTTGAATAGCAGGCTGGTCTAATTTAGCTTGCAGTCGGTGCTGCAAAATCAGTAGGGTGTTATCGATGCCCTCATGGATATCGACCTGTTTCATTTCCGCTTCATCCAATCGCGAGAAGTTTCGCAGGGAGAGGACAATTTCGCGAATTCGGTCTGCCCCCACCTTCATCGAATCCAGCACTTTGGGTAAGTCTTCCATCAAGAAATCTAATTCGATTGCCTCAATATCCTCAACAATCGCTGCTGTGGGATGGGGGTATTGTTCTTGATAGAGTTTTACCAATCCTAGTATGTCTTCACTGTATGTCCTGACGTGACTCAGGTTGCCATATATGAAATTAATCGGGTTATTGATTTCGTGGGCCACCCCGGCCACCATCTGTCCCAGTGAGGACATTTTCTCAGTCTGAATTAGCTGGGTCTGGGTGCGCTTGAGTTCTTGGAAAGAAAGCTCTAGTTGTTCGGCTTGTTTTTTTAATTGCGCTTCTGATTGTCGCAGAGCTTGCTCTATCTGCACGCGATCGCCAATTTCCTGGCTCAGGAGCAGATTTTTTTCCTTTAATTCCTGCGTCCTCTCTTCCACTTTATGTTCTAAAGTCCGGCTGTAATCTTCTAATTGCTCATTGGCTTGTTTCAGGCTGTCAGTCGCCTCAGACAAATTGGCATAGAGTCGAGCATTTTCCAGCGAAATCGCCGCTTGAGAACAGAGCACGGTTAAAACTTCCAGGCGATCGGGAGTAAACGCACTCCTTGTCAGATTATTTTCCAAGTAAAGCAGACCAATGAGCTTTCCTTGATGGACGACTGGCATACATAAAACTGACTTCGGTTGGGCGTTAACAATATAGCTATCCCTGGTAAAAATACCCTCCTGGCTTGCATCATTTAATACCACATTTTTCTGCGTTCTAGCCACATAATTGAGGATAGAAAACGGCAATTTATGACTCGTTTGTATTGGTGTGGATTGCAGCACTACTACCTCATCATTATCTATGCTTGCCGTCCCTTCTACCACAAGTTGACCATCTTTTTCTAAAATGAAGTAGCTTTTTTCAGCCCCAGCATTCTCAATTGCAATTTTCAATAACTTAGAAAGCAGATTTTCCAGAACAATTTCGCCAGAAATAGCTTGAGAAGATTTCATCACAGATGCGAAATCAAGTGCTGCAAAACTCCCCGTAGTCGTCGAGCTGGTCGTCCGTGATACGTCGAAGCTGGGAGTTTCTTTAGTCAGTATTCGCGAGAAGAATTCAGGATATTCTTCTGATAAATATTGCACTTTTGCTTTCGCTCCCCAGCGAATATAGCCATAGTAAGCATCCGTCAAATAAATCTCCGCTATCTTCTCCCGCCCGCGATAGAAATAAAACTCGGCAGCCCGTTCATTAGCTAGGGCTTCTTCCTGAATGTATCCCTGTTCTCTGGCTCCTTGAATGCTAGCGTCATAATACTCCATCGCTTTGCCAATTTTTCCCAAAATTCGTGCTTTTTCTGCCTCCACTAACTCGTACTTGTGTTGATAATTCATCGACCCATGTATAGCCCATTGCTGCATTTTTTTCTGATTTTTTGCCACTTGCTTCAAGGATTCTTTTTGTTCACTGCTGGAAACTTGGGGATATTGAGCAAGGAGAGCCAGAGAATAGTAGAAATTGTATTCCGCACCACTCATCAGACCGGGCACACCATCTTTGTATTTTTCTGCTGAGCGGGCGCTCTTGAGTGACTGAGCGTAATCTTTAAACAAATAAAGTCGAATCAATTTTGTCAGGTGAGCCAAAAAAATAAACATATGTTTATTATCGGCAATTGACTGGTGGAGGAGTTCTTCTTCATTCAACAATTCGCCATTGAGCATATATTCCTCTTCAGATGCGGCGAGTAATTGTAATACCATTACTCTCCACGTCTTTAAGTAAGGAATATGCGAATCTTGTTTAAGATTCAGCAGTAAATCAAGATATTGCGCCTGCTTCTGAGCAACTAATTCCAGCGGTTGACCTGTAAAAAATATATGATCGCAATAGTAGATAGAATTATAACCCACATCTTCTAAATCTCCAGTCTCCAGACCGCTTTTAATTCCCTCAATCATTGGCGCTAAACTTTCCTTGCCATGCTCTTTCCAGTGTCTAATATGAGCATTAAAAACTACATATACGTAAGATTTTAGTTCTTTGGCATCAAAGCGATCCAACAAATTTAAGGCTAGTTGTCCAAATCTATATCCCGCATCTATTTCACCGAATGGCCCGCATAGAAGTAAGCCATAAACCGCATACCCAGCAGTGGCCTGGGGCGAATTACCATATTGGATAGACAGATCAATCATTGTAAATGCAAATTGGGGAAATAAGGCAGGAGCCACATGATAAGAAAGAGGAGCAGATTTCAATAATATCCCCATCGCCACTAGCTTATTGATATCCGTCATTTCTGGCAGATTAGCTAACGCTTCAGTATTCATTTCTTGTGGAGGTTCCGGACAAAGAGAGACACCCAGCATCCCCAGAACTTGCAGCCCAATATCAAACGCGACTTGTATCTGGTTTTGCTGGGAATAAAACTGCATTTGGATTTCATAAACTTTGACTTTTTCGAGCAGAGTTTTCGCGTGTTTGAGAGCCTCCTCAGAAAGGATTTTTGCTCGCTCGAAGTTGATGTTTAGAAATTCCACGGCCGCCGCTTCCGCATACAGAGGGAACGTCAGGTCATACTGAGTTTCCCAGCTATCTTCTCTGAGGAGTTCTAGCCCCACCCGTAGTTGTCTGGCGGCAGTTTCATAAGCTGTTGCTGCCTTAGCTTTTTTGCCGGCTATCAAATTTAATCGGGCTAGACGATCTTTTTCTGCCTGATCCGTGATGCAGTCAGCCCCAACATTTAACTGATTGACAATCTCAAAGATATTTTCTTCAATCTCCTCTGCAGGAGTATGATCCAGTAGCAGTTCACCAATTTTCAAGTGAGTCTGTTGTTTCTGAGATTCGGGAATAAGAGAATACGCCGCTTGCTGCACCCGGTCATGGAGAAATTTATAAGCGATAGGCGCGTGATAGCTGTAAGGCAAAGGACCCGGTGAGCATGATAGCAGATGACAATCTGGAACTATTCTCTCCTTTACTTCCCTGCTCATTTCATCGGAGGTAAAAACGAGAGGAATTTTGTAGGCTTCGCTGAGGGGCAAAACCAAGCCAGCCTGAAGAGATTCCCACAAATCCGCCGCCGTTTCCGACTGAGATTTTTCATTGACAATAGCCAGAACGTCTAAATTAAATTTGTCTCCAATACAGGCGGCTAGCTTTAAGACATCCTGCGTCTCCTCCGAGAGTTTTTGAATATTTCTGGCAATCAGTTCGACGACATTATAATCTGTGATGCCTACTGCTTGAATTTGGTTCAATGACCACTGCCAGCACCCAGCACTGAATTCAAAGGTCAATAGCTTTTCTTGATGCAGAGTAGCGAACATCTGAGTCAAGAAGAAAGGATTGCCCTGGGTTTTATTGAAAAGTAGCTCAGACAATTCAGAAACCCGGTGTCTCGGAACAGAAGACTCATTCAGGGTATCCGCTACCAGCAAGCTGACGTTGCCAATATCCAAAGGACGGAGGGTGATATTATTTACAACCGCCCCATTCTTTTGAATCTCATCCAACGTCACCATCAACGGATGCGTCGGACTCACTTCGTTATCTCGATAGGCTCCCATCAGCAGTAAATATTGGCTGTCCGGGTCACAAATAAGCAGATGAATCAACTTGAGTGATGCCGAATCTGCCCACTGTAAGTCATCCAAAAAGACGACCAACGGGTGTGAGGGTTTAGTAAATACATGAATGAATTCTTTAAACACCCGATTAAAGCGATTCTGGGATTCAAATGGCCCCAATTGCGGAACCCCTCCTTGAGGCCCGACAATCAGTTCGACTTCGGGAATGACATCTACTATGACTTGGCCATTTGAGCCTAAAGCTTCTAAAAGTTGCTCTTTCCAAATCGCTAGTTTTTCCGAACTTTCTGTTAAAAGATGCCGCATCAAACCCTGAAAGGCTTGAATCAAAGAAGCATAAGGAATATTTCGTTTTAATTGGTCAAATTTACCGGAGATAAAATACCCGCGCTGCCTGACAATCGGTTTTTGAACTTCATTTACTAAGCAAGATTTGCCAATTCCTGAGTAACCGCTGACTAGCATCATTTCGCTGGTACCGCCGGAGACTCGCTCAAAGGCTGCCATCAAAGTGGCTACTTCTTGCTCACGACCATAGAGCTTTTGCGGGATGATGAATTGTCCACATTTATCCCTCTTACCGATTGGAAAGTTGTCAATTTTCCCATGGGTTTGCAGTTGATGACGGCATATTTCTAGGTCAGCTTTTAGTCCCCTAGCGCTTTGGTATCTGTCTTCAGCAGTTTTAGCTAATAATTTCATTACAATGTCAGAAATTGCTTGGGGAATCTCACCGATTTGCTGATGGGGTGGCACGGGTGTTTTAGCGATATGGCAGTGAATTAATTCCAGGATGTCGGTGGCTTGATGTGGCCGCTTTCCAGTTAGCATTTCGTAAAAGGTGACACCTAATGAGTAAAAGTCGGTACGGTAGTCCATTGAGCGATTCATCCGCCCGGTTTGTTCTGGGGACATATAGGCAAGGGTACCTTCTAGCAAGTTGGGATTGCTGAGGGTCTGGTTTTCTCGCTCTAGGTGCGTGGCAATGCTAAAATCGATGATTTTGATTTGACTGGTTTTGGGGTTGACAATAATATTCTGCGGTTTAATATCTTTATGAATAATCTTATTTTCATGCAGTTGAGCTAGGGTTTCTGCTAGATAAATTGCCAGACTCAGAAATTTGCTGATTTCAAGTTGTTTAGCTGTGATTAGGTTTTTCAGGGAGTCTCCGCCAAAATCTTCTAATATCAGCGCCAGACCGTTATTATGCTTTTCTAAAGAGTAAGCTTTGATAATTCCGGCTATGTCGAGAGTTGTGAGAATTTTATATTCATGCCTCAATCGTGCGATTTCTTCTATTGTGGGATACTCAGCTTTAAGGGTTTTTACTATAACCGGAGTTGGCTCGGACTCCCTAACGCCGCGATAAATAACTGTATTGACACCTTCATGAAGCGGCAACGATGAGAGTTTGTAACCGGGTAGCGGGGTTTTCATATTCGTTTTTTCGATGAGTACGATTATTCGGGTGTGGAATTGATGGATGGGAACCTGAGACAGCGATGTTCGATCGCCTGTTGGGAAGAATTTCAACTAGCCGGGCCTCAGCTTGTTAATAAGTGCCAATATTTTGTCCACTCATTCAATGCTAAAGTGCATGATGGCTTAATCTTTAACTATAACTATAAGACCTGTGCTGGAGTTGGGAAACCAAGAATTGGCGCTTGTCCCAGCGCCTCCAGATAAATTAGGTGATTGCACTAACTCCACCGTCTGTTTAAATGTCTCTGGACGTACTCCGCACAGACGCTTAAAGTTTTCATAGCTCAGGTTTTTTACATCCCAGTAGCTCATTATGTGGCTGTGCCTAAATTATTATCACTTAGGATTATACATTCTACTAAAAAATGTTTGCAGCACTTCGACCGGGCGCGATCGTTGCTCTTAACAGGGTACAAGTCGCGATCGCCTTGCCTAATTTTTTAACAGGTACATTGTAAGAGTTTGCTAGCCAAAACTGAGTTACTTGAGCGCGCGATCATCGCTAAGTTGAACACCTAGTCTGTAAGTGAGCAAGATGAGATTATGGAATAAGTTAAAGATGATCCCAGATCGGAACCAGCAAATACTCGTTCTCCCGACGCTGTTGCCAAACTTGCAGCGCCACGGACTGAGTATCACGCAGGTAAAACGCAAGAACTCGCTCCAGAAACATGGTGAATTCGCGTAATACAGCCCACGTCAGTAATAGGATAAAAAGTTACAAAAAAGGGGGAATGTATGCAAACCCTCCTTTGGAGTCGTGAAGAAGTCCCGCCTCGTGCCCAACATTTGTATGAGATCAGCATCCGCCCCAAAAGTGACTTAGAAGAGAATGTTAGCAAGATCGTCATCATGGATATAGAAACAGGCGACTATAAAGCTGATGAAAATGGTTTATATGCTGCTGATTACCTGAGTGCGAAACATCAAAATGCTAGGCTATTGGGTATCGGTATTGGATATAAACTTGCTGCATCTCTAGGTAGTGTTATTGAGCTTGTTTCTAAGTGATTTCACGTATTGTATGTGATAGATATGCTAAACTTAATTTTATTGGATTTTGCTTGAAAGTCAAGCTGTTTGAGTTGAAATTTATGAGGACGTTAGACTGCGGTGGTTCCGAAAGACCCTAACACGAATTTATATGTAGTCTATGTTCCAGGTTTCTAAGAGAGCGCATTCTCAAGGAGAAACTTTAGACGACATACAAGCGCACTTACGTGAAGCGAGTGAAATGTTGTTGGAAGATGAGAATCCAGGATTAAATCGACCCTCTATTCAGTACGATCGCCTTTTTAGTCTTTACCCTTAATTCTTCTAGTTGCTGTAGTTGCTAGAATAGCAGCGAATATTAACCGGACTGCAACTCATGCTAAAAACCATTGAAGGCATTTGCATCACTTGCCAAATAATCCTATGATGGTGCATCATGATCTTGGTGATTGTTTCATTCTTCTAACTAAGCTAATATGCGATCGCTTGTCTTGACTCTAGCTCTCATATGTTTAGCCACCCCCGCTGTTGCCACCACCTGCGAGGAAAGCTTTCAAAAAAAGGGGGACTTTTTGAATGGTGCCGCCTTTTCTGCACGTGTTCAGGTTGAGGGGTTATCGATAGAGAGAGCATTTTCCCAATTACGACCCATTTTAGCCCGCGAGAGCATCAGAACGATCAGCACCGATGTGAGCACAGGTGTCATGAAAGCCGAAAATCCCGCAACAGCATTTCAGCGTGCTTTGCCGATCGATGTTTTTGCCTCACCCGACGGAAATCTATTAACTGTCGAGATGATCTTTACCATTCCCAGCGGCGTGGGCGCAAGTAGGGATACCGTGAAGCGATACTTGTGCGGTGCGCTAAATCAATTGTTGCCCAAAACTACAAATTAATATGTAATCATTCATTTGATGAATATTAGTTTCGCACACTCGATCGCAATAACCCATACTTCAAAATTACCTGCGGGCGATCGCCCTTCAATTCACGTGCGTTAGCGAAGCCCTCGAAGAGGATCGCTCTCTTAGTTTCTAGCGTTTTTGTCCTGGGGAGAGTGCGATTTTTGATTGGGCGATTTGGAAAGGGCGATCGCACTTCTAAGATTCTTACGGCTTCAGATCGAGCAGTTGGCGGTAATTGACACCCTGATTGATTATTGTACCGCCTCAGATTGTTTGAGGGCTGCACTGAACGCGAAGTGGTTAAGATTCAGCAGCGATCGGGAATGCTGAAATTGGCTGTTGCCGAATGGGGATCTGAATTACAAACTCAGTGCCTGAGCCAGGTGTAGAAAAACACTTGATTTTACCGCGATGTTTTTCAGTAATGATTTGATAACTAATCGACATCCCCAAACCCGTACCTTTACCGATGGCTTTGGTGGTAAAAAAGGGATCAAAAATGCGCTGCGTCACTGAGTCTGGCATACCGATTCCATTGTCAGCGATCGCAACCTCCACCCATTGATTGTCAATCACAGAAGTCCGAATCGTAATCTGGTTCGGGGTGTCTTTAAGCTCCTGATAGGAGCGTTTAGTATTCATCTCATCTAGGGCATCCAGGGCATTGACTAATATATTCATGAATACCTGATTGAGTTGTCCGGGGAAACATTCCACATTGGGCAATGTGCCATAGTCTTTGATCGTTACCACGCCTGGACACTCTGGTTTATCTTTGAGCCGGTGTTGCAAAATCAGCAATGTACTTTCAATTCCCTCATGAATATCAACATCTTTGAAGTCTGCTTCATCCATACGAGAAAAGTTTCGCAACGAGACGACAATACCGCGAATTCGCTCGGTTCCTACCCTTATAGATGAAATTATCTTTTGGATATCTTCAGTGAGGAATTCCAAATCGATTTCCTCTGCCATTGCTTGCACGTCTGGATCGTTGCTGGGATGGCGCTGTTGATAGAGTTCGATCATCTGCAGCAGATTTTGGGTATATTCGTCCAGGTGGGTAAGATTACCGTGGATAAAGTTGACCGGGTTATTGATTTCATGGGCAATTCCCGCAACCAACTGTCCCAAGCTTGACATTTTTTCGCTTTGGATAACTTGCATCTGAGCTGTTTTCAGTTCGTTTAGGGTTGTCTCCAGTTCTTGAGCTTGCGCGGTTGAGGAGATTGCTAGTTCTTCGATCGCAGCAACCTGGGGCAGACTTGTCCAGCAAGCAATTGCCACTCCCACAAATGCCAACGTCATCAACACAATAATCAGCAGATAGGGATTGTTGGTTCCGGCTTCTACCAGCAGCCAGGAGCGAATCAGCCAACTGATCGTCGCTGTACCACAAATCAGCGCAATCAAAATTGCGACCTGAAGCACCACAAAGTATTCATTTTTAGGAGGAGTTACTGGCTTGGTATGGAGTCGATCCCACCACGGTAAATGCAAAGATGCCCAAGGAATCCGCAGAATCGCAGCGTCAATCGCTATCACTGCTAATGGCAACAGCAACCCGATACCAAAATCCATCCATCCCCAGGCAAGGCCACCCACCACCAGAGAAATGAACTCAACCACCAGTAATGCTAAGGATAGTCGCCCCCAACGCACGACTGGATCGTTGCGCTGCATCCACAGCCCCAAGTGGAACCCCATGATAGAAATGAAAAAACTCACCCCTGACACCACGACAATTCGAGTGGTGTTGCCCCATACTAAAAATCCTAAACTACAGATAAAGGTTAGCAGCAGCGCGGGTTCTAGGGCACCCCGACGGGATACTGCGCCAAACACTGGAGACAACAGCCCATCCTGCGCGAGTTGAAAAAGGATGCGGGGCGTATTGCAAACGCTAGTCGCAGATCCCAACAAACAGCTAGCCGCAACCAGCAATGTGACGATGACAGGGGCAGCGTCTCCCCAGAAAGGCTTGGCAGCCACCAGGAATTTGCCGTACAAATTGCCTTCTAAACCGGCAGGGGTTGCCAACTGCACCAACACTAAAGTGCCACCCACAAACACCAGAGGCATGAACCAGGCAACCCAAGACAGCGCCTTGAGGGTGTCTTTTGGGCGGAGACTGTCTGCTACAAAGGATGAAGCTGTGTCACAGCCATAGAAGCTATAAGCGGCAAACAAGAACCATTTCAGCCAGTCATGGACGCTGATGGCATCAATGCTGCTGGGCAAGAGTCCGGGGCTTTGGGGCGAAAAGGCAAGCCAGCCTAAACCCTGAACGCAGAAGAGGAGTAAAAAGCCGATCGAAGGAAAGATAAAAAAGAGGTGCAGAATGGCGACGGCGCGGGTGCCACTTAATGCTAAAAAGTAAGCGATCGTAGTAAAACCGATCTCAAACACTTTTTCTGGAATATTCAGCCCCATCGGTTCTAAATGGAATTGAATCAAATTTGTGAGGACGATCGCATTAATGGGCGGAAAGGAAACCCACCCCAAGAAGTAGGCAATCCCCAAGTAGCGGGAAAGGGCAGGGTAACGATGGAGAAGTCGCGTGATGTAATTGGGTGTTCCCCCAGATACATCTGGATATTTCTCACCCAAACTCTGAACTTGAAGGTTAAACAGAATTCCGACGATCACACCAGGAATCCAGACCAACAGCGATGCAGAGCCAATTTCTGCTTGCATCAAGGGCGCTAAGGTAAACCACATCAGATATCCAACCACACTAAACCCCCAAGCTTCCGCAGAGGACATGGTGCGCCGGAGGCGATTCAGAAATGGCACACGATCTATTTCCATAACAAGCAGATAGGGGTAATCCTATTGTGATACAATTGCAATTTTTACAGTCAATAAAAAACAAATACCTAGTGTTTCCTTCTAGGGATGAAAATTCTCAGCTCGATCTGATGTAGCGGTGAAAGATTGAGGCAATCAGTTGAGGTTGCCAGCGATCGCTATCTTGAGCAGAATAACTCGTTGGAACTGATATCTTGCACCAGTTGCAATAACCTTTTCACGGGCGGACTAGAAGAGCAACAGTCCACAAAAAAATTAACTTTAACTTTTTGTGGAACAGGCCGAAAAGCCTGTTAAGCGAGAATGGTGCAATATCTCAGTTGACACGGACTCAATAGAGTCTTTTCACTTTGTTTAATATACCGTTAGCGATCGCAATACTCAATACCCAATACTTCAAAATTACCTGCGGTCGATCGCGCCGGAGCAAGTTTTAAAGCGATGCACTAAAATCTTCTCTAGATAGCTATTATAGATTAATGATGAAAATTAAGGCGATTATCTGGCAAGAACATGGCTTATGGTGCGACTCAGTTCCAGCACTTCCAGGTTGTCACACATAGAGAGAGAGTTATGAACAATTGTTAGAGAGGCTTGAAGATGCTGTTTAGGCTTGGATTGAAGCCGTCAATCAACAAAATGAACTTGCCCGGAAAAACAGTTAATTGAGTTATAGCAATCCTCACTAAAATTGAAAAATTTTAACTATTTTTATAGCTATGAAAGGTTTAATTCAATATCTTTACGAAATCAAATTAGATAAAGCTATTCTCTGGTGCTATCTCATTTGGTATGTTATAGTAGTTTGTTTTCATTTTGATCCTTCGGTTAAGATATGGATTAATTCAATTGGTATAAGTGCTGTAATCGGTACGGGTCTGATGCTAAGTGTTTCTTCTAGTAAAGGCAAAAGAGATCATTGGCAGGCATTCAGGTTATATCTCATGCCATTTTGTGTCTCAAGCTTCTCTGCCTTGATTAAAGATCAGGGATTTATCATATTCATATCACCAAATATCACCGAAACAATAGTGTCAGTATCATGCTGTGGTCTGTTTTTATTACTTATTTTAGTAGTCAAAGTATTCAAGAATAAAGTTATTTAGCGGGACTCGCCAATTGGTTAAAAAAGCAGCATAAATATGACATTTTAGGTTGAAATTACCCCGATCGCATTTAAGGGCGATCGAGCTTGTATAACTCTTACGCCCCGATGAAGCGATGGAATTGCTTTCTTTCTTTATAGTCCGATAGTTCTTTGAGTGCGATCGCATTTTGGTTGGGCGATCGCCAAGTTGTACTATACTGGCCCCTGTAAAGCAATTACCAAGCTCCCCAGACGAATATCGGCGGTAAGCGGGTTGGTAAAATCGGGCGATCGCGCTGGTATTTTCTGCCCTCAAATCGCTTTCTTTGGATTAATTGACTTTTTAAATTCTGCCTTATACTTTCTTTGTTGGGGCCACACAAACGGGGGGGTAATGCCCTCGCTGCGGTCAATTGTCAATAATCAATTATTAATTGTTAATATTCCATGAGGAAGCCAAAAAGGTATATCATAACCTTAACCGGATCATTTCTTCCCAGATATGTTCTACTGTTCTAATCCCGCGTGTTCTCATCCTTTCAATCCCGACAACTCTAAATTTTGTCAAAGTTGCGGATCGCAAGGCCTCAACCCTCTCTTCAGAAACCGCTACCGCGTGATTCGACTGTTGGGCGAAGGGGGATTTGGCAGAACTTATGAAGCGGTAGATACGGATCGCATGGACGATCCCTGCGTAATTAAGCAGTTTGTACCCCAATTTCAAGGAACCTCAGCACTTGAAAAAGCCGCACAATTGTTTAAAGAAGAAGCGAAACGACTTTACGAACTCGGCGAACATCCCCAAATTCCTCGATTAATTGCTTATTTTGAACAAGACAAGCGACTTTATTTAGTACAAGAGTTGATTGAGGGGCAAACTTTACTAGCAGAATTAACTCAGCAGGGTGTTTTTAGCGAAGAAAAAATTTGGCAGTTGTTGGCAGATATTTTGCCGATTCTGAAATTTGTGCACGATCGCCATGTCATTCACCGAGACATCAAACTTGAGAATATCATGCGGCGCCGCACCTCTGTTAGTTCCTCCCTGCCAAAGGCGGGAAATTTTCGGAATTCACCTTTCCGAAGGGGCGGGCGAGGAGAGTTGGTTTTGATAGATTTCGGTATTTCCAAACAAGTGACGGGCTCCCTGATGAGCAAAGTAGGCACGACGGTAGGAACGCCCGGATATTCGCCTGTAGAACAAATGCGCGGTCAAGTTTTCCCCGGAAGCGATTTGTACAGTTTGGGAATAACTTGCCTGAGACTGCTAACTCAATGTTTGCCAAAAATTGACGGTTCCGATGACCTTTATGACCCGATCAACGGCGGCTGGATGTGGAGAGAACGGTTGCCTCCCGGCACAAAAATCAGCAGCGAGTTGGCAAATATTTTAGATAAATTAATTCAAGATTATCTCAAAAATAGATATCAATCGGCTGATGAAGTAATCAAAGCTTTAAATCTCTATTCTTTACCTCCCCAACCCCATTGTGTTAATGGAGGACAACTTGCTATAAATTCTTTTCTGACAAAACAAGGACAACTTGCTATCAATCTCTCGCTCAATCAAAGCGGGCAAATCAATAGCAATCTCTCTGTCAATCCCAGGGAAAAATTCAGCGCCAACCCGCCTCCGAACAAGGCATCGCAGAGAATTGCTGCTGTCAAAAGCACTTTTGACTTTCAGTTTGTGACAGTAGACAAGCGCGGGAAGCAAACTAATGTTAACAGCGGCAAAGCGCGTTTTTTTGAAGAACATCTTGGTAGCAGTACAGTGCTGGAAATGGTATCTGTTCCTGGCGGTACTTTCCTCATGGGTTCCCCCAAAAATCGGGGTGACAGCGACGAAAAACCCCAGCACCCAGTAACTTTAGGCTCTTTCTATATTAGCAAATTTCCAGTCACTCAGACCCAGTGGACAGCAGTGGCGGCGCTGCCAGAAATTAAAATATTTCTCAATCCCGATGCTGCCCGTTTTAAAGGTGCAAATCGACCTGTAGAAAATGTATCTTGGTACGAGGCTGTGGAGTTTTGCGATCGACTTTCTCGCAAAACTGGTAAGAATTATCGCTTGCCTAGCGAAGCCCAATGGGAATATGCTTGCCGGGGGCAAACTACGGGGCCGTTTCACTTTGGGGAAACGATTACCAGCGAGTTAGCCAATTACAACGGAAATTCTAATTACGCTGATGCGCCGAAGGGAGTGTATCGCTTTCAAACGACAGATGTTGGCAGTTTTAAACCTAATGCTTTCGGATTGTACGATTTCCACGGAAATGTTTGGGAATGGTGCGCGGATTCTTGGCACAATAATTATAACGGTGCGCCTGCTGATGGTAGGGTTTGGGAGTCTGACGGGGAGTCTTCGCTGAGGTTGTTGCGGGGGGGTTCTTGGAACGATCATCCTCCGAATTGTCGCAGCGCGTGTCGCCTCAGATATCAGCCGGATTGTAAGGCTAGTATTGTGGGTTTTAGAGTGGTTCTTTGTGTTGTTTAGACTCCCATTGTAGGCATTCGTTATCCTATCTTGAAATGCCTCTGCGGTTTCCCTATCAATCAAAGATTTATGCAATAAGTCTATTGATATTGTGCCCGCATAGAGAAACCCGGTTTCTTGAATAAACCGGGTTTTTGAATGACAGATCGCCCAAATTCAAGCGTTAACTAGCCTTCTTTTGAGGAGCAACTATGCGTTCCACACTCATAGCAGCCACGCTCAACGTCACCACAGCCATGCCGAGAATTGCCACAGGCTGCAACTTCTCATTGATAATTAGAAAACCGAAGAGTGCGGTCATTGCCGGCCCCAAAGTGCCAATTACTGACGCTAAGGCTGCCCCCGCGAACCGGATGGCAAAATTATTCAAAAGATAGCTAAACAGCGTCAGCACCCCTAAAATAACGCCTCCGATAATCAAACCAGGCCAAACATTTTGGTCGATTTTAGGAGAAAAATTGTCCGACAGCGGCACCCACAAACTCAGGGAGGAAAATACAAAAATCGCGGCGAAATTAACTAAACTAAAAGGAATTGGGTGCAGCTTGCCCGCGGCCATTTGCGTCAGCAATACGTAACCTGCAAAGGTAATCCCAGAAGCCAGTGCTGCTGCGACTCCCACTCCCACATTGCCGCCGCCCGGAGCTGGGGCAGCAAAACTCGGCCACCCAGCTAAAATCAGACCTGCGGTAATCCCGACGATCGCGAAAAAGCCGACTTTGCTAGGGCGAGAGCCAAACAATATCCAAGAACCTAGTACGGTGACGATCGGATAAATAAAGAAAATCGTAATCGCAATCCCCGCTGGAATATTGCCGATCGCCAAATAAATCAAAACCTGAGACAAAAACAGAAAAAATGCGCTTCCTAAAACCTTACTCCACAAAGCTCGATCGCCCGACTCGAACAACCGCCTAATATCTTTCCACACAGAAGGATACAGAAATGTTGCCAATATAGGCATCAAAGCCATCACCACGATCAGCCGCATCAACAAAATCAACAAAGAATTTCCAAAACCTGGAGTCACCACCCCCGGAAATTCAAACAACCCAAAAACCACCCGAGGATTTTTGGCTTTAATCAAAATTCTTAAACAAACATTAAACAGCGACAATACAACAGCCGAAGACAACGCCAGCACCAAACCTGTCTGTACTTGAGAACCTGGTTTAGCGGTTGCTGGAGAGGAGACTGAAGAAGGCTGTGGCACGGGTTCCCGCGGCGCATCCGCAGGTGTTGGCTGCAGAAATTGCGGGCGGACAGAATTAACAGAATTATTTGATTCCTCGACATAGGAATCTTGAGCATCGAAAGGATTCTCAAGATATTCTTCTTCTTCTTCGAGTTCTTCCCTGATGCGGTTTACGAGATTTTGTAACAGCTCTTCCCCTTGCAGTTCCAGGGTTTTCATGTTGTTGAGCCGCACAGAAAGCTCGCTTTCGTAACTGGTTAAATCTTGTTCCAGCATCTGGAAACTGCGATCGATCCTTTCATCCAGCGCCGCCAGTAACTGCGAGGCGCGTTCGTCGTAGTTGCTCGGCGGTAAGGGTATCGGGAACTCGCCACTGGGAATAGGGCTGCTGAGAGAATTTCCCGAATTAGCGCTGAGTTCGTTGAACCGCTGCACCAACAAATCCTGCAAATTGTGAGCCAAAACTTGAGCCAACTGCTTCAGCCACAATTGCTGCTGCTGAATGTATCGCCCAGATAGAGATTCCATTTGCTGAGACTGCAATTTGCGATATTGCTCCCGGAGGTCTTCAATATCTTCAATCAGGTGATTTTTTTCAGTTTGCAGCCGAGTAATGTCTTGATTTAACTGGCCTTTGACATTTTCATGCAAAGCGTCCAGTTCTTGCATTACTGAGTGAAGGACTTCTTCTGCTGATTGTGCATCCTCTGGCTCGCCCTTTGACGAGTATACGTTCCGCTGCGCCATTAGCCTATAACCTCTAATTTAAACTGCACGTTCAGTGTTCTTAAGTATTGTGACAAATTAGGTCGCAAGTTCTAGTGAATTGATCTAAAAGATTGCGAACACTGTTGAATCAATAGTAGTCGCTAAGCTACAAATGTGAGAAAATTGCGTGAAGCAAAGCTATCCGGCAGGGAATCGCCCCAAGAACACTTTGTGCAATTAGAAATCATACTACACCTTGACCTCTCTACGGATTGCTCCCGGAATTTCTCGCATCTAACTCACCCGATTGCACCCGAATCACAAGCCTAAGAGCCCGTTCCGCGACTAAATTTGATTGGGGGGTGGCACTCCTAGCCCCTCAATGGATAACTTGATCCTGCAGGCAGAAACCCCGTTTCTATTCCCCGCGTCTCTCCCGCACTCCTGCACCCGGATTTATTATATTAAAGGTTCCGATCTTTTGCTCGCGAAAGTTTTAAGAGGCGATCGCACGTCAAAAAGCAACCCCGCGCCATCAAAAAATTAACATATCCCATCCCCCAAGAGCAACAGATATGGCATCCGAAATTTATGACAATTCCTTTACAAGCGATCGACAAAAACTGAATATTTCCTCAGAAGCCGAAGTGTTTGTCTTTCCGGCATCATTTGCCCAGCAGCGCTTGTGGTTTTTCGACCAATTCGCACCGGAAAACCCTTTCTATAATGTAGTAACCGCACTGCGCTTAACTGGTTCCCTCAACTTAACAGCGTTAGAGAAAACCTTCAACGAAATAGTGCAGCGCCACGAAACTTTGCGAACAACTTTTGCAGCGGTATCAGGTCAACCAGTGCAGATCATCTCTGCCGCTTTCAAGACTAATTTAAAAATATTAGAGTTGCAAGATTTACCGCCAGAACAACGGGAAACAGAAGCAAAGAAACTCTCCGCAGCAGAATCTCTTCGCCCTTTCAATTTATCCACCGGGCCACTGATGCGAGTAACCATCCTGCGGCTGACAGAAAGCGAGCATATTCTCTTGCTAAATATGCACCACATAGCCTCCGATGATTGGTCGATCGGTGTGCTAATTCGAGAACTGGAGGCTATCTATACAGCGTTTATAAATCAACAGCCATCTCCCCTCCCAGAATTATCACTTCAATATGCCGACTTTGCCGAGTGGCAGCGCGAATGGCTGCAAGGTGAAGTATTAGAAAACCAGCTAGCTTATTGGCGGCAGCAATTACACGGGATTTCGGCATTAAATTTGCCCACCGATCGCCCTGCACCAGCTAGGCAAAATTATCGCGGAAAAACTCAATATTTAGAACTGTCAAAAAACTTGAAGGACGCACTTGTAGCACTCTCGCAGCGAGAAGGAGCGACTTTATTTATGACACTGCTCGCAGCATTTCAAACATTGCTTTACCGTTACTCGCAGCAAGAAGATATTGTGGTAGGTTCGCCGATCGCCAATCGCAACCGCAGCGAAATCGAATCATTAATCGGTTTTTTTGTCAACACTTTAGTGCTGCGAACAGACTGTTCGGGAAACCCGACATTTCGAGATTTTTTGGGCCGGGTGCGGGAAGTAACCCTGGGAGCTTATGCTCACCAAGATTTGCCTTTTGAGAAGCTCGTCGAGGAATTGCACCCAGAGCGATCGTTGAATCGTCACCCGCTGTTTCAGGTTGTATTTGGTCTGCAAAATGCGCCGCTGGACGAGCTAGAATTGCCAGAATTAAAGTTGAGTTCTTTCCCTTTGGAGACTCAAACAACGCGCTTTGATTTAGAGCTGTATTTGTGGGAAGCTTCCGATAATTTTAGGAGCAGGTACGGCGAACATTGGGAAGATTTGGAAGGGCTCAGAGGCTTAGCTGTGTACAATACAGATTTATTTGATGAAGTTACGATCGCCCGAATGCTGAGACATTTTAAAACGCTGCTGGAAAGCCTTGTGGCTAATCCAGAACAAAGAATCGCTAATTTACCTTTATTGAGCGAGGATGAAGTGAATCAATTATTCAGAGAATGGAACGATACTCGGACAGATTATCCTCAAAATAAGTGCATTCATCAGTTATTTGAAGAGCGAGCCCGGCAGCATCTGGAGGATGTCGCCCTAACTTTCGGCAGCCAGCACCTCACTTACAGAGAACTCAACATTCGCAGCAACCAACTGGCGCGCTACCTACAAAAACTGGGCGTGGGGGCGGAGGTTTTAGTAGGGCTTTGTGCAGAGCGAGCGATCGACCTAATTGTCGGGATGTTGGCTATACTGAAAGCGGGAGGGGCTTACCTACCGTTAGATCCGAGCTATCCGCGCGATCGGCTAAACTTGATGCTGGAAGATGCTCAAGTTAAAGTCTTGCTAATTCAGGATAAATTGATTGAGAATTTCCGAGACTTCTCAAACTCGGTGATTTACTTCGATCGCGATTGGGAACACATAGCCAAAGAAAGCTCCGAAAATCCCGCCAACACCGTAACAGCAGACAACCTAGCTTACGTTATTTACACATCTGGCTCAACAGGAAAACCCAAGGGAGTTGCTGTCACCCACAAAGCAGTAAATCGGCTGGTACTCAACACCAACTATATAAAAATAGAACCTACCGATAAAATTGCCCAAGCATCAAACGCTTCATTCGATGCAGCCACATTCGAGATTTGGGGAGCCTTGCTTAACGGCGCTCAACTCGTGGGGATTAGCACAAATATTACCCTTTCGCCTCACGATTTGGCCTTAGAACTGCGCCAACAAGGCATCACCGTCTTGTTTTTAACAACTGCCTTATTTCAACAAATTGCTAGAGTTTTACCGCAAGCTTTTGATTCGCTGCGCTGCTTGCTGTTTGGCGGAGAAGCGGTCGATCTGAGATGGGTTAAAAAAGTTCTCCAACAAAATACAACCACTCAATTAATTCACGTTTACGGGCCTACAGAAAATACCACATTTTCGGCTTATTATTGCGTGCAAGACGTACCCGAAACCGCAACATCTATCCCCATCGGCCGCCCGATCGCCAACACGCAAATTTATCTCCTCGATGCGGATTTGCAGCCAGTGGCGATCGGTGTTATGGGTCAATTGTACGTCGGCGGTGACGGACTGGCGAAAGGCTACCTCAACCAGCCGGATTTAACTGCTGCTGCATTCATTCCTAATCCTTTTAGCAATAAATCAGGTTGTAGTCTTTATAAAACAGGTGATTTAGGCCGCTATTTAGCTGACGGTAACATCGAGTTTTTATGTCGCATTGACGACCAAGTAAAAATTCGTGGCTACCGCATCGAATTGGGAGAAATTGAAGCGGCTTTGTACCAGCATCCACAAGTACGCGAAGCAGTAGTAATTGTCAGGGAAGACATCCCCGATGATAAACATTTGGTAGCTTATGTTGTTCCTGACCGCATTAATGAAAAATTAGAAATTCCCAATCTCAAATCAAGTGACTTGCGCCAATTTTTGAAAGAAAAGTTACCAGGATATATGGTTCCTGCAACTTATGCAGTTTTGGAGAATATGCCACTGACGCCCAACGGCAAAGTAGACCGCCGCGCCTTGCCTGATATAGATACAGACAGCGAGGATATAACAGAAAATTATGTAGCGCCTCGGACTGAACTCGAAGAAATGCTGGGGAAAATTTGGGCTAAAGTTTTGGGAAAACAGCAGGTTAGTATCTACGATAATTTCTTTGAACTAGGCGGGCATTCCCTGCTAGCAACTCAGTTGATTTCTCGCATCCGAGACGCTTTGCAAGTCGAGTTATCGGTCAGCAGTTTGTTTGAGGCTCCGACTGTGGCGAGTCTGGCAAAATACATTGAGACAATGCGCTGGGCTGCGACTGGTTTGGATACTCGCAGAACAGATGAAAATGAGCGAGAAAATGTGGAATTCTAAGCCCTTACATAATTGCGGGAGGATTTTGATTGTTTTGTGGAATTGGCATCTGCCCTGTCGGTAGAAATTACCGCAATGGGAACTGATATTCAAGCCTGTTTCACGAGGAGATTTAGACCTGTTACTTGCTAACCTGCTAAAGGCTGAGGCTGCCTATATACTTGCAAGATTGCTTGCGGGGCATTACAAATAAGGGAGAAAAGGTTCTCTCAACAGCCACTCATCCAGAAACTCCGAAACGATGTCCAACCAAGCGTCTGACCGTCTTAAACAAAATTCTGAAAAAATTATGCGGATGTGGGAGAAGCGGGCGCGTGATGAAGTCGGTGCATCAACGCATCAAAATTCTCTTGTCTTGCAAGATTCCCTACCTCTGTACTTAAACCAACTGGTAGATGAACTCTCAAACCGAATTGTCAGGACATCTGCCCGAATCACAGCCGATGAGGTAGAAAGTACGCGGATTGGCAAGCTGCATGGGCATGAACGGGCGGGGTATGCTGACTACTCTATGACTCACCTCATTTTCGAGTATCATCTCCTCCGTCAAGTCATATTTCAAGTTTTAGAAGAAGAAGCACCTTTAGGAGTGCAGGATCGAGACATTATTATCGGCTCCATTGAGCAAGCCGTTAATGACGCGGCTACTCAATTCTCCGAAACGCTGCGAGATATTCAAGAACTATTTATGGTGACGCTAACTCACGACCTCAGAGGGCCTCTGAATGTCGTAAAAATGGGAACTCAACTGACTCTGCGACGGCTGGAACGAGGAGATAGCCACACGGATGTGGCCGCGAGGATGCTCAGTGCGATCAATCGGCTGGATTCGATGATTCAAAATCTGCTTGATGCGAGTCGGCTGCGGTCAGGGCAGAGCTTAAAGATAGAATTTGATGAATGCGATTTTGTGATGCTAGTCCAAGAGGTGGTAGAAGATTTGAGCTTCGCGTATGGAGAGCGGTTTGTTGTAGTCTCTGATTCTGATATGAGGACTTTTTGCAGCCGTAAAGAAATACGGCGGGTGATTGAAAATTTAGCAATTAACGCTGTGAAATATGGTGCGCCTACTACGCCAATTACACTCACGCTCCAGCAAACTGAAACGCAGATCAGCCTTACTATCCATAATGAAGGCGATCCGATCGCCCTAGACGCTCAATCCATCCTATTTCAACAATTTCGTCGAACCATCTGTGCCGAGGAGCAAACCGGCTGGGGATTAGGATTATTTTTATCAAAGAGTATTATTGAAGCCCATAGAGGGACACTTGCGGTTGAAAGTGCAGAGGGCAAGGGGACCAGCTTTATTATCACTTTATCAAAGATTCTTCTTTAGTTTGGAACATTAAGACTAAGAAGAAAAATAGGGTATCCCCAGCCAGAACCTACAGGATTTTAACTCACATTTTTAGTCACGAAATTTCAGTGCAGAATGCCCTGACAGCTTCTGCAAACTGCTGGTTATGCTCCATTAATGCCATGTGTCCTCCTTTCTGTATAGTAACTAGCTCTGCTTGAGGTAATTCTGCTTTCATTCGCAGGCTAGCTGGGGGCGTAGTGGCAATATCTGAATCGCCGCAGATCACCAACACAGGAATGTCAATTGATGGCAAAGTTTTTGTTTCATCATATTTGAGCATTCCCAGAGTGCCGCGAGCGAGAACGCCGGGAGAACCCAAGGCTGATAAGAAAGCTGAGAAATCTAATTGACCGCGCGTTTCAGTGCCTTTAAATCCCGATACTTCTACACTGATGTACAGTGAACCATTGAGATAGCTCAGCCAAGTCATTCCCCACATAATCGGTTCAAGAGCTATGGTGAGGTAGAGCAGAGGTTGAAGCAGCGGCTTCTGCAAAGCGCGTAATAAACCGCTAAAAATAGCGGTTTTGACGGGATTAGTATAAGTCGTATCTACCAGAATTAAACCAGCTACTCGACTACCGAGAAGTTCTGGAAAAAGCCGACTGAATGTTAGAGAAATCATGCCGCCCATGCTGTGTCCGAGTAGGATAACAGGTTTATTTCCTGCTATGGCAATGACGGCTTCGAGATCGCGGGCAAATTTTTCTAGGGAGTAGTCGCTGTTTTTTGGTCGAGTTGATTTTCCCAAACCTGGAAGATCCCAAACAATCACTCGGAAGCGATCGCTTAGTTGTCGTTTCGCGTAATACCAAACCATACTGTTGGGCCCCCAACCGTGGGAGAGAATAATCGGCTGTCCGTCCTCTGGGCCGTAGAATTCTACTTGTAAAATAGTGCCATCAGGCCTCTCTACCCGCTGCACCGTACCCGTCCGCGTCGCCTTCGGTTCGTCAGCACCGGGGCGGCGGAACAGCGGCAAACTGATAAAGCGGCCGCCAACAGACCAAAGAAGCATCAACACTCCGCTAACTAAGTAAGAAGTCCCTATAAGTTCGCCTATGTACCATTCATAGAGAATGTATATACCTCCGCCAAGTACGCCGATGGACAGCAGTCCCACCAGCCAGAGGAACACGAAATTGAAGGGCATGAACGGCATAAGCTGAAACCTTGGGTAGGATTTTGGTTGCGGATTCAAACAGAATCATACTCAGGTTAGGCCACAGTCGGCAAGCGGTAAGTTAAGCTCTTAATTTGTGCGCTGGTAGAATTTATTTTATTGATTTGCCCAACTAATGACAGGATGACTCAAAATGCCCGATCCAAAAATATCGAGTTCATCGCCAAATGCCAGAGATTCTGTCACGGTGGAGTTAGTTGAGTTTTTATCTTACCTTCGCAGTCTAGATATTAATATTTTTGTTGAGGGGTCTCGCCTGCGCTGCAACGCTCCCGAAGGAATTATTACACCCGAACTGCGCGCCGAAATTTCTCATAAAAAAGCCGAAATAGTTTCATTTTTAAAAGCAGCTAATCGGACTTCTAGTTTCACACCTACACCGATTGTTCCTAGGGGGCGGGACGGAAATCTACCGCTTTCCTTTGCACAGCAGCGCTTGTGGTTTCTCGACCAATTAGTACCGAACAATCCCTTCTATAATGTTCCCGCAGCTTTGCGTTTGACAGGTTCGCTCAATTTTTCGGCGCTGCAACAAACCTTCAATGAAATTGTGCGCCGCCACGAAGCTTTACGCACGACTTTAGCAGTAGTTTCGGGGCAACCTGTTCAGAGAATAGCTGCTGCTTTCCACCTCCCGATTAATGTAGTGGACTTGCGAAACTTGCCAAAGGAATCTCGACAAACTGAAGCAAACCGACTCACCGCCCAGGAAGCTCAACGCTCTTTCAATTTGTCCAATGACTTGTTGCTGCGAGTATCATTATTGCAGTTAGATGATGCCGAATATTTACTAATGCTGAATATGCACCACATTGTCTCCGATGGTTGGTCTATCGGAGTGCTAATTCAGGAATTAGGCGCACTTTACACGGCATTTGCTAGCGAAAAACCTTCGCCTTTACCGGATTTGTCGATCCAGTATGCTGATTTTGCAAAATGGCAGCGCGAATGGCTGCAAGGGGAAGTTTTAGAAAGGCAGCTTGCTTACTGGCGACAGCAGTTAAACGGCATTTCTATGCTAAATTTGCCTGCGGATCGACCCAGACCAGCAATTCAAAGTTACCGAGGCAAAAGGCAATTTTTGCAACTGCCAAAACAACTGAGCGAGGCTTTAGAAATGTTGAGCCAGCGCGAAGGAGTGACGCTGTTTATGACAATGCTGGCAGCTTTTAAAACGTTGCTTTACCATTACGCGCAGCAAGAAGATATTGTTGTAGGTTCGCCGATCGCCAATCGCAACCGCAGTGAAATAGAAGCATTAATCGGTTTTTTTGTCAACAGTTTGGTGTTGCGTACAGATTTGTCGGGAAATCCAACTTTTCGGGAAGTTTTAAACCGAGTCAAAGAGGTAGCATTAGGAGCTTACGCTCACCAAGATTTGCCGTTTGAGAAGTTAGTAGAAGAACTGCACCCCGATCGCGCGTTGAACCAAAATCCCTTATTTCAGGTGGCGTTTGCGCTGCAAAACGCGCCGGGGAATCAGTTAGAATTGCCAGAATTAACACTCAGCCCGCAGCCGTTAGATGTGGGTACAGCGCGGTTTGATTTGGAGTTTCATTTGTGGGAGCGATCGCCCAACAGTTCGGGAAGCAACCAATCGCCCAGCAATAAGCTGTGGGTTGATAGCTCAGAGGGCATCAGCGGCATGGTTATTTACAGCGCCGATTTATTTGATGAAGCTACGATTACCAGCCTGATCGGGCATTTTCAAACCTTGTTAGAAAGCATTGTGGCAAATCCGGAACAGCGCATAGCAAACTTGCAATATTTGAGCGCCCAAGAGCGCTATCATTTGTTAGTTGAATGCAACAATACTCAGGCGGATTATCCGCAAGATTTGTGCATCCATCAGCTATTTGAAATGCAGGCCGATCGGACACCGGATGCGGTGGCGCTGGTATTTGGAGATGAGCGAGTCACCTATCGAGATCTAAATCTCCGCAGCAACCAACTAGCACGTTATCTGCAAAAAATGGGGGTTGGGGCGGAAGTTTTAGTCGGGCTTTGCTGCGGGCGATCGCTCGATCTGATCGTGGGGATGTTGGGTATCCTGAAAGCGGGAGGAGCTTACTTAATTTTAGATCCGAGCTATCCTGCTGAGCGATCGAGCTTTATGGTAGAAGATGCTCAAGTGTCAGTATTGCTTACTCGCCAGGGAATAAATTTCCTCTCTAATAGCGAAAGTCGTCTAAAGACGACTGAAGGAGGACAAGTTTCCAGTCGGCTTCAGCCGACTTCAGCTATGAGCCAGGGAATTTATTCCCTGGTGGATGATGGCGAAGTGCAAAATTTAGAAACACAGTCAGTATTGCTTACCCGCCAGGGAATAAATTCCCTGTCTAATAGCGAAAGTCGTCTAAAGACGACTGAAGGAGGACAAGTTTCCAGTCGGCTTCAGCCGACTTCAGCTATGAGCCAGGGAATTTATTCCCTGGTGGATGATGGCGAAGTGCAAAATTTAGAAACACAGTCAGATGATAAAATTCACCATCCAAGGGTTGTTTTTCTAGACACAGACTGGGAGATGATTTCCCAAGAAATCGCCGACAATCCCACCAGCGCAGCCACAGCCGAAAATCTGGTTTACGCGATTTACACCTCCGGTTCCACGGGAAAACCGAAAGGAGTGGAAATTGAGCATGGGAGCTTGTTAAATCTGGTTTTTTGGCATCAAAGAGAGTTTGGGGTGTCAGCGGGCGATCGAGCAACGCAAATTGCTGCGATCGGCTTTGATGCTTGCGGGTGGGAAATTTGGCCTTATCTCGCCGCGGGAGCTAGCATCTACTTTCCAGAAGATGACATCAGGCGAGATCCTGAAAAACTGCAAAACTGGTTAGTATCAAACGCGATCGCAATTAGCTTTTTGCCAACACCTTTAGCCGAGAAAGTTTTGCTATTAGATTGGCCTCAAACAACAGCGTTGCGAATCTTGCTCGCAGGCGGCGAAAAGCTGCAACAACATCCTTTAAAATCCCATCCATTTAAGCTAGTAAATAATTACGGCCCAACCGAAAACACCGTCGTCACAACTTCCGGTTATATTCCTGTAACAGAGCAAACAGACATCGCCCCGACAATTGGTCGCCCCATTGCTAACACTCAAATCTACATATTAGACAAATATTTGCAGCCCGTACCAATGGGGGTTGTTGGCGAATTGTACATCGGCGGAAACGGACTCGCTCGCGGCTACCTCAACCGCCCAGATTTAACCACACAAAGCTTTATTGTCAATCCTTTTAAACCCAATTCAGACACCATTCTCAATGACTTGTTTAGGAACAGGCATCTTGCCTGTTCCACAAGAGATGAATTTTCCTGTGGAACAGGCATCTTGCCTGTTCTCGATAATAATGCCCACCCCACTCTTTGTGGAACAGGCATCTTGCCTGTTCTGGATAATGATGCCCACCCCACTCTTTGTGGAACAGGCATCTTGCCTGTTCTCGATAATAGTGCAACATCTGAGTTTAAACCAAATTCAGGAGAGCGAATTTACAAAACCGGCGACTTAGTGCGCTACAGAGGCGATCGCAACCTTGAATTTTTAGGACGCATTGACGAACAAGTAAAAATTCGCGGTTTCCGCATCGAATTAGGAGAAATCGAGACAGTATTAACTCAACATCCCGCCGTGCAGCAAACTGTAGCAATAGCTGCGGAAGATGGACAGGGAGATAAACGTTTAGTAGCTTATATTGCCCTGAATCCAGAATATAGCGTTGCCCGCGAAAAAAGCCAAATAATGCAATTGCAGGACGAACAGGTTTTGCAGTGGCAAATGCTCTACAATGAAACATACAATCAACCTGCTGTTGACTCAGATCCAACCTTTAATATTGTCGGCTGGAATAGCAGCTATACTAATCAACCAATCCCAGCAGAACAGATGCGCGACTGGGCGAACAATCAAGCCGCCCAAATTTTAGCTTTGCAGCCTAGCCGAGTGTTAGAAATTGGCTGCGGCACAGGTTTGTTGCTGTTCCAAATTGCCTCTCGCTGCACTCAATATTGCGGCACAGACTTTTCACCTATTTCGCTCAACTATATTCGGCAGCACTTGGCAAATCAAGAGTTAACTAATGTAACGCTGCTTCAGAAAATGGCGACAGACTTTGAAGGAGTAGAGACAGCAGCTTTTGACGCAGTAATTCTCAATTCTGTCGTGCAATATTTCCCGACTATCGACTATCTCGTGCAGGTGCTAGAAGGTGCGGTGAAAGCAACTGCTCCCGGCGGCTTTATATTCATCGGAGATGTCCGCAGCTTGCCTTTGCTGGCAGCTTTTCACGCTTCGGTACAACTGTATCAAGCCGAACCTTCTCTCGCGGGCGAACAGTTGCAGCAGCGAGTACAAATGCAAATTTTTCAAGAAACAGAGTTAGTTATTGAACCAGATTTTTTTAGCGCATTAAAGCAGCGCTTTCCGCAGATTTGGGGCGTAGAAATTCAATTAATTCGCGGTAGCGATCGCAATGAGTTAACTGATTTTCGGTACAATGCTATTTTGCATATTGCGTCTGAAACAGCACGCCCAAAATCATCGCCAAAAGGGGAGTGGGGCGCAGAAAAACGGCTGGATTGGTTGGATGAAAATGAGAATCTGACTGTTACTAAGGTGCAACAAATATTATTGCAAAATCAACTCGATCTTTTAAGAATTGCTAATGTGCCTAATGCGCGGCTAACGGCAGCAGTTAAGGCGGCAGAGTTGCTGTCTGTTGTCGATAAATTTCCAACAGCAGGTCAGTTGCAGAAAGCGGTGGAAAAAGTCGAGGATTTAGGAGTCGATCCCGAAGCGTGGTATGCTTTGGAAGTTCCGTATAATGTTAATATTAGTTGGTCTAATTCCGACAGTCAAGGGCGCTACGATGTAGTGTTTGCAAGGGGCGAAACTAGAGATTTTGTGCGAGAAACCCGAAGCGATAACTTGCGTCCTTGGCGCTCTTATGCTAACAATCCCTTACAAGCTAAAGCAGCGCGTAAATTAGTGCCGCAGTTGCAGGCTTTTCTAGCAGAAAAACTGCCGGAATATATGGTTCCGTCGGCTTTTGTGGTGCTGGAGTCGCTACGGGTGACGGCTAACGGAAAGGTCGATCGGCTCGCTTTGCCTGCACCGCAGCCGATTAAGTTAGAATGGGCTGGCGGTTATGTTGCGCCTCATACTTCTATTGAGGAAGTTTTAGTGAAAATTTGGGCTGAGGTTTTGGGGATAAAGCGAGTGGGTATCCGGGACAATTTCTTTGAATTGGGAGGCCATTCGCTGCTGGCGACTCAGCTTGTTTCTAGAGTGCGAGATGCTTTCGGGGTAGAGTTGCCTTTGCGCCGGGTTTTTGAAGCGCCGACAATTGCAGAATTATCTAAGATTGTTGAGAGTTTGAAAGATAAGAATGCTAAAAGTGATGCTCCGGCTTTAGTGCCGATTTCGCGCGATAGTCGGCGGCGGAAGCTATCGTCTTTTAATGGATCTATTGCATAATTTTTTGATTGATAGAGCAACCGCAGATGAAGGGCAGATTAAGGCTGATAAACGCAGATAATTTTAAGATGGTTTTTGGCTTGGGCAAGATGTTGAATCGAGAAAGTAAATGAAAAGGATGGCTGTTGAACAGGATGCAATTTCGATAAATATGCAGCAAGAAACAGAAGTTTTTGTATTTCCAGCATCGTTTGCTCAGCAGCGGCTTTGGTTCCTCAATCAATTAGCACCGGATAATCCTTTCTATAATGTTTCAACAGCGCTCCGCTTAACTGGTTCGCTCAACTTAAGATCTTTAGAGCAAACCTTCAATGAAATTGTGCAGCGGCACGAAACTTTACGCACTACTTTTACGCTTTTGGAAGGGGAACTCGTACAAATTATTGCTCCCTTTTTAACCGTATCTCTCCCCACAATCGACTTACAAAATCTTTCGCCAGCTCAGCAGGAAACCGCAGCGCTGCAACTCGCAACCGATGCAGCGCAATGCCCTTTCGATTTAGGGGCTGGGCCGTTATTCAAAGTAACGCTGTTACAACTCAGTGAAACAGAACATATATTGTTGCTGAATTTACATCATATTGTGGCTGATGGTTGGTCGATTGGAGTGCTAATTCGAGAGCTGGGAACGCTCTACACAGCATTTGTAAAAAATGGGATCTCGCACTTACCAGCATTGCCCGTGCAGTACGCCGACTTTGCAGAATGGCAGCACCAATGGTTGCAGGGCGAAGTATTAGAAACCCAGTTAGCTTATTGGCGGCAGCAGTTAAACGGAATTACCACACTCAATCTACCAACAGACAGGCAAAGACCAGCCGTTCCATCCTACCGCGGCGCTAAACAATTTATAACACTATCACCTGCTTTGAGCGAGGCGCTAAAGTCATTGAGCCAGCAAGAAAGCGCGACTTTATTTATCACTCTACTAGCCGCTTTTCAAACTTTGCTGTACCGCTATACAGGACAAGTAGATATTGCAGTAGGAACGCCGATCGCCAATCGCAACCTGAGCGAAGTAGAAGCATTAATCGGCTTTTTTGTCAACAGTTTGGTGGTGCGTGCAGATTTATCAGGAAACCCCACTTTTCGGGAACTATTGCATCGGGTAAAAAACGTCGCAATGGCAGCCTACGCCCACCAAGATTTGCCCTTCGAGAAGTTGGTTGAGGAAATGCACCCCGATCGCGAGTTGAGCCGCAACCCCCTATTTCAAGTTAGTTTTAGCCTGCAAAACACTCCTGTAGCAGCGCTAGAATTGCCGGGAATCGTTGGAGAGGCGATCGACTTTGACGCGGGAACCGCCAAGCTCGATTTAGAGTGCCACTTGTGGGAAAATGCAGGAAGTATTCAAGGGCAATTTGTCTACAGCACAGATTTATTTGATAGCGGCACAATTGCGCGCATGGCGGGACATTTCCAAACCCTGCTCGAAGCCATTGTTGCCAATCCCAAACAGCGCCTCAGCGACTTGGCTTTGCTGACAGCGCCAGAATACCAGCAATTATTAATCGATTGGAATGACACTCAGAGAGATTATCCGCAAAACCAGTGTTTCCATCAGCTATTTGAAGAGCGAGTCGAGCTCGCGCCCGATGCTGTAGGCGCCGTCTTTGAAAACCAGCAGTTAACCTACCGCCAACTCAACAGCCAAGCCAACCAACTTGCACGTTACTTGCAGCAATTGGGAGCAGCACCAGAAATTTTAGTGGGCCTTTGTGTAGAACGTTCCTTAGATGCGATCGTCGGATTGCTAGGCATTATCAAAGCAGGCGCAGTCTACCTGCCTTTAGATCCAACTTATCCTCAAGAGCGGCTTAACTTCATGTTAGAAGATGCTCAGGTGTCGATTTTGGTAACTCAGCAGCACTTAGTAAAAAACTTGACGCAGCCGGAAAATTACGGAGTTTTTTCAGTAGTGTGTTTGGAATCCGACAGAGAAATTATCGCCCGACAAAGCCCAGAAAACCCAACTACAAATATCCTACCAGAAAACCTAGCCTACGTCATTTACACATCTGGTTCAACCGGAAAACCCAAAGGCGTTCTAATCGAACATCGGGGACTATACAACTTAGCACTAGCTCAAAAAGAAGCTTTTAACTTAAACTCAAATCACCGCATTTTGCAATTTGCCTCTCTGAGTTTTGATGCCTCAATTTTTGAGATTGTCATGGCATTGGGAACCGGATCAACACTTTACTGTGCCAAGAAAGAATCTTTGTTGCCAGGACAAACATTAATCCAATTTTTGCAGGACAATGCTATTACCCACGCTACCCTCCCGCCCTCGCTGCTAGCTGTCCTTCCAAACGCCAAACTTTCCGCACTGCAAACAATCATCTGTGCTGGCGAATCCTGTTCCCCCGATGTTGTTAAACGCTGGGCTTCTGGGCGCAGATTTTTTAACGCTTACGGCCCTACAGAAGCGACAGTCTGGTCAAGTTTGGCCGAAATTGGCGAGCGCAAAAAACCGCCCATCGGCCGCCCAATAGCTAACACTCAACTCTATATTTTAGATAAAAATTTACAGCCTGTACCCGTTGGAATTCCCGGTGAATTGTACATCGGGGGCAGCGGATTGGCGCGAGGCTACCTGAACCGCCCCGAATTAACCGCCCAGAGATTTATTGCTAATCCGTTTAGCCAGAAAGCAGGAGAACGAATTTATAAAACTGGTGACTTAGCTCGCTATTTTCCCGACGGCAATATTGAGTTTTTAGGCCGCACTGACGAACAGGTAAAAATTCGCGGTTATCGAATAGAATTGGGAGAGATTGAAGCGCTGGTGGTTCAGCATCCAGCAGTCAAAGAAACAGCGGCGGTTGCTGTGGATGATTTGTCTGGCAACAAACGCCTAGTTGCTTATATCGTCCCCAATCACAATCAGACAATTAATCCTGTGGAAATACGCAATTTCCTCAAACAACAACTGCCCAATTACATGATTCCCAGTGCTTTTGTGGCGATGGATTTTCTGCCCCTAACTCCCAATGGCAAAATTGACCGCCTGCGCCTACCTGCACCCGGAACTATAACTAGCAATTCAATAGATAAAAGCTGCCTTGCACCTCGCACACCAACCGAGTCAACCCTCGCCCACATTTGGGCCACAATCCTCAACGCAGAGTGCGTTGGCATTCGCGATAACTTCTTCGATTTGGGTGGAGATTCCCTGCTGGCAATCCGCCTCATCAATGAGATTAATCAGCAATTTGAGCGCGAGTTGCCGCTGTCTGCTCTTTTTTTAAATCCGACAATTGAAGGTTTAGCAGATTGGCTATCTTCAGAAACAAATTCTCTGGAATGGTCGCCTTTAGTTGCAATTAAGCCTCGCGGTAAAAATCCCCCATTTTTCTGCGTCCATCCCATCTTTGGCGTCGTATTTCCTTATGTCGAGTTAGCGTTTCAGCTAGGAAAAAATCAACCGTTTTACGGGCTGCAACCAAAGGGTATTGACGGCGAAAGTTCTCCGTTAACTAGCATTGAAGACATGGCGGCTGACTACATCGCAGCCT
Source organism: Microcoleus sp. w2-18bC1 (assembly GCF_036700365.1). Taxonomy (NCBI): domain Bacteria; kingdom Bacillati; phylum Cyanobacteriota; class Cyanophyceae; order Oscillatoriales; family Microcoleaceae; genus Microcoleus; species Microcoleus sp. w2-18bC1. Next base: position 69,078 of record NZ_JAUBOS010000019.1, on the reverse strand, counting down.
TGCGTACCGTTCAACCAAAAGGGCCTTATTTTTTAGGAGGCTGGTCTTTTGGAGGTTTGGTTGCTTTTGAGATGGCTCAACAGTTGCTCGCAGCGGGGGATGAAGTGGCTTTACTTGCTGTGCTGGATACTTTAGCGCCCGTTTCTGCTAACAAACCTTCTTTTTGGGACGGTTGCAAGTTTATTCTGACTACTGTTTCGCGCTCTATCTGGCCTTTTGTAGTAGATTATTTTCGCTTGGTGGCTGGTGCAGAAAATGTTCAAAGTGGCGGTATTGCTGCCAAATTTCCGAAATTAAATAAGATGCTTAATTTGGCAGCTAATTTTTTGCATCGCTGGAATTGGAAACAGACCGTTATGGTTAGCATCCTATCTCAGGAGTCAAAAGAAAGAAGCTGGCGCGAGCTGGCAATTCCCTCGATGTTTACTGTATTTCAGGCTAATAGTCAAGCAACTCTCAACTATGTACCGAAAATTTATCCGCAGCGGATTACTCTGTTTAGATCGAGGGAACAGCTAAGCATGAGTCATCAAGATCCGACTCTTGGCTGGAGCGAATTAACGGCCCAAAAAGTAGAGGTGATTAGAATTCCTGGGAATCACCTGACTATGCTGAGAAAGCCCAACGTTGAGGTGCTGGCTCAAAAGCTAAAGCATTGCTTGGAGAAGGAATTAAGTGATTGAGTGGCCGTTTGGCTTACTTGTGCGCTGCAACCGGGATTGATGTGCGAAAGCGCTATTCGTCCTGAATCTGATCTTTATCTGCGTGAATCAGCGTCCATCCATTGTCATCTGCGGTTTACATTCTCTTTTTAAAACCGCAGATGAGGGCAGATAAACACAGATTAACGCAGATGAATTCTATCAATTCCGGTTGCACCATCCATCTAAAATCTAAAATCTAAAACTGCCCAATGGATTGCGCGATGCTGAAGATGATAGCACCCAAACCTGCTGCGATCGGAATTGTCACCAGCCAAGCCGAACCAATTGACAGCAAAGTTTCCAAGCGTACTGTTTTCCAAGCTTTGATCAGCCCGACTCCGACAACTGCACCCACTAAAGCGTGGGATGTGGAAACTGGCAAACCGAAGCGGGATGCTAGCAAGACTGTGGTGGCTGTGGCTAATTCCGCGCAAAATCCGCCGCTTGGTTGGAGTTCGATGATTTTTTCGCCGACTGTGGCTATTACATTTTTGCCCCAGATGGTTAAACCGATGACTATTCCTGCGCCTCCGAGGACTAAAATCCACAGGGGAACGCTGAAATCCCCTGAAGGAAAGGAACCTGTGCGCCGGATGTAGGCGATCGCAGCTAGGGGAGCAACTGCATTTCCTACGTCGTTGGAACCGTGGGAAAATGCTACAAAACAGGCGCTTAAGACTTGAAATCTCGCCATTTGTTGCTCGATGGGAGAGTGGCGGGGAGGGGGAGAGGGGGAGAGGGGGAGAGTGGGAGAGTGGGAAAATATTCCCTCTTTCTTATTCCTTGCATCCGTTACATCCGTTACAAAATCCGCTGCCGAACCTTCTTCCTTCTCAACTGATTCTAATTTTTTCCAGCTATTGAGTGTCAAGGCGATCGCAGCTATTGCCGCGATGCCAATGACAATATCGTGAGTTGGAAGATTCCAGCCAAATCGATCGTGCGCGGCGGCGATCGCCCCTGTCTGCACCAAAGCGACATTCACAACAGACGGCAGTACAATTATCCCAAATACGCTCAGCATTGCTGCACTCAGCCAAGGTATCCACTCGCGCATTTGAGATAGAGGATCTGGCCGATCGAGAATCGAATACTTCACCACACTGTAAAATAGTGCGGCTAAAGCACCGCTGGCAACAGGTGTCGCCACCCAAGTTAGGGAGATGGTGCCGATGGTGCGCCAATCAACTGCATTAATTCCGGCTGCAACACAGCTAAAACCCGCGATCGCGCCTACCACTGCATGGGATGAAGAAACCGGCAAACCTCGACTGGTAGCGATTTGCAGCCATATCCCGCAAGCAATCAGCACTGACACCATCCCGATTAAAAATACTTGTGGTTGAGCCGCGAATACTTGTGCATTCACAACTCCTGTTGCCAGAGTTTCGGAAACTCCTTGGCCGAACAGCACTGCGCCGGAAAACTCCAGTATGCCTGCAACGATTATTGCCTGCCGCAGCGTTAGAGCCTTAGAGCCTACGGATGTCCCCATCGAGTTAGCGACATCGTTGGCCCCCAAGTTGGCGGCGACGTACAAGGCCAGTGCGGCCATTGCCCCTAGTTGCAGAAATACGACCCCGGAGGTATCTAACATAGAATTTTTTTGACAGAAAACGGGCATTTCGATATATGATAAGGGATTGTGAGTTTTGGTAAATCCGATGAAAGGCGCAGAAATAATCCGTTCTATCGAAACGGAAGAAATAAATAGAGTCAAGCAAGAACTCAATAAACAAGTTCCCGAAATTTACGTCGGCGACACAGTGCGAGTCGGCGTAAGAATTAAAGAGGGTAACAAAGAACGGGTTCAGCCCTACGAAGGGACTGTGATTGCCATGCGTAACGGCGGGATTAATGAAACAATCACCGTCCGCCGCGTGTTTCAGGGCGTCGGCGTGGAACGGGTGTTTTTGATTCACTCGCCCCGCATCGCTACGATCCAAGTGATGCGCCGCGGGAAAGTCCGCAGAGCAAAACTTTACTACCTGCGCGATCGGGTGGGCAAAGCTACTCGTGTCAAACAGCGGTTCGATCGCTCCCTGTAGGAATGCACCCAGCTTCCCTTTGGTTCATGGTTCATGGGAAATTGAGAAATTTAAAAAAAAAGTTTCCCATTTAGGAGCGCACTGTGTTAAAATAGAAATCTAGAGGTTAAGCGAATTTCAGCAACCTCACCTGTGCGCTCTTAGTTCAGTTGGTAGAACGCAGGTCTCCAAAACCTGATGTCGGGGGTTCAAGTCCTCCAGGGCGCGCTGAATCACCAAACTTTAAATTCTGCCCGAAAGCGCCCGGATTATTGGCTGGCAACAGTCAAAACCGCAAACTTTCGGGTAGAATTAATTTTTGTGGGCGGTTCGCAAAAAATGCCATCAACAAATGCTCGGTGTGGCTTCTCGATCGTCGGTTTAGGCGATCGGCATTTACGCCGTTGATTGGTTGGGCTTGTAAAAAAGTCGTGGCTTTAGATTTGAGATTTGGGACTTGGGCGTAAGTGGTTAGTGTCACAAAATCTGAGAGCCGCGAGCCACTCACACCAGCTAAAATCTAAAATCTAAAATCGCAAGGGGGATTGAATCGTGGCGAAAAAAGACGAAGCTCAAGAAACTCAAGAAATAACGGCGCCTGGGTTTAACCCTGCGGGTTTTTTTAAGGAAACTAGAGAAGAACTCGACAAAGTGGTTTGGCCCAGCAGGCAGCAGCTAATCAGCGAGTCTTTGGCCGTGCTTTTGATGGTAATCCTCTCAGCAAGCCTGATTTATTTGGTGGATAATTTCTTTAACTGGGGCGCGGGAAAGGTGTTTGGGCCATGACTTTTGCATCAGAAGAATCTGAGTATTCCACAGAAGCGACGGGACAGGCAGCATCGCCAGATGTGCCGGAGATTGATGCTCGCTGGTATGCTGTTCAAGTTGCCTCTGGCTGCGAAAAGCGCGTGAAGGCAAACTTGCAGCAGCGGATTCAAACTTTGGATGTTGCCGATCGCATCGTTCAAGTAGAAATTCCGCAAACTCCGGCAATCAAAGTCGGCAAAGACGGTTCCAGGCGGCAGTCAGATGAAAAAATCTTTCCCGGCTACGTACTCATCCGTATGTTTATGGACGAGGATACGTGGCAGGTGATCAAGAATACCCCGAATGTAATTAATTTTGTCGGGGCAGAGCAGAAACGCCGCTACGGGCGCGGCAGGGGTCACGTCAAACCGCTACCTCTGAGTCATTCGGAAGTAGAACGGATCTTCAGAAACGCTCAGGAATCAGAACCAGTTGTCAAAGTATCGATGTCTACTGGAGACCACGTTGTGGTACTTTCCGGGCCATTTAAAGATTTTGAAGGTGATGTGATTGAAGTTAGCCCGGAACGAAACAAGCTCAAAGTTTTACTCTCGATTTTTGGGCGCGATACGCCTGTAGAATTGGAGTTCAATCAGGTTCAGAAACAGAACTAACTAATGGCAAAGAAAGTTGTTGCAGTAATTAAGTTGGCGATTACGGCGGGAAAAGCCAACCCAGCTCCTCCGATCGGCCCAGCTTTGGGTCAGCACGGCGTCAATATTATGATGTTTTGCAAGGAGTACAATGCTAGAACCGCAGACCAAGCAGGTCTGGTGGTTCCGGTAGAAATTTCGGTTTTTGAAGACCGCAGTTTTACGTTTATTCTCAAAACCCCGCCGGCGTCGGTTTTGATTCAAAAAGCTGCTGGCATTGCTAAAGGTTCGGGAGAACCTAACCGCAAGCAAGTAGGGACGATTACACAGGCTCAGTTACGAGAAATCGCTGAAACCAAAATGCCTGACCTCAATGCTAATGATGTTGAGGCTGCTATGAAAATTGTGGCAGGAACGGCTAAAAATATGGGCGTGGCGATCGCGGATTGATGCCAGTTGTCAGTTGTCAGTTGACAGTTGGCAGTTGTTAGTAATTCAGGATTTTGAAGGTAAAATCTTCAATCCAAAATCCAAAATCCAAAATCGATCGGTTCAGGGGGAGAAGCAAAGCTTCGCTAGGAATCGAAAAATGATAGATTTTAAGATTGTCCGATAGGTTCAATCTAAAATCTAAAATCTAAAATCTAAAATCGACTGACCCCAGGAGATAACAATGGCAAAGAAAGTATCGCGAAGACTGCAAGAACTTCAAAAGAAAGTTGAAGACAGACCTTATTTACCGCTGGAAGCTCTGCAACTTTTGAAAGAAACAGCAACCGCTAAGTTTGGCGAAGCTGCTGAAGCTCACATCCGTTTGGGAATTGACCCGAAATATACTGACCAACAGTTGCGGACAACTGTATCGCTACCAAAAGGAACTGGTCAAGTAGTCAGAATTGCGGTGATTGCTAAGGGCGAAAAAGTTAAAGAAGCTCTAAATGCCGGCGCAGATATTGCTGGTTCTGAAGAGTTGATCGATGAAATTCAGAAGGGCATGATGGACTTCGACTGCCTGATTGCTACCCCAGACGTGATGCCGTTGGTGGCAAAATTGGGTCGGTTGTTGGGCCCGCGCGGTTTGATGCCTTCTCCGAAAGGTGGCACGGTGACGACTGACATAGCTCAGGCGATCAACGAGTTTAAAGGTGGTAAACTAGAATTCCGTGCCGATCGAACTGGCATCGTTCATGTTATGTTTGGCAAGGCAGCTTTCTCAGCGGAAGATTTGCTGGTTAACCTTCATGCTTTGCAAGAAACTGTTGATCGCAACCGTCCTTCTGGTGCTAAAGGCCGCTACTGGCGCAGTTTGTACGTATCCGCAACAATGGGCCCGTCTATCGAAATCGATATCAGTGCTCTGCGCGATACCAAACTTGATGCCGCGTAGAAAGAATTAAGCAGAAGGCAGAAGGTAAAAGACAGCTTCGGCTGTCTGTGTAAATCTCTCACAAGATTTGCGTCATGGCCTTGCTATGTCTGCCTTCTAGTGATAGCCTAATCAAAAATCAATAAGCTGAAGACCGCAGGTGCCGATCGCTTAATTTCCTGCCGAGGCTGAAGAAATAAAAACTCAAGACTCAAAGATTAGAAATTTTCTATTTTTAATTCTGACTTGTTAATTTTTAATTCTCTGCCCCGGCTCTAAGGTCGGGGTTTTTGGTGGGCAGTTTTCGATCCTAAAAGGAGGTGAAATAAGTATGGGCAAAAGTTTAGCAGTAAAAAATGAGATTATTGCAGACCTCAAGCAAACCTTGAGCGAATCTCAACTGGCGATCGTGATTGACTACACGGGCTTAACTGTTGCTGAAATCACAGATTTGCGTCGGCGTTTGCGTCCGAAAGGCAGCAGTTGCCAAGTGGCAAAAAACACGCTGATGCGAATTGCTGTTGAAGGCAACGAAACCTGGCAGCCGCTACAGGAATTGCTGACTGGTACGTCGGCGTTTCTGTTCGTGCAAGAAGATATTGGCGGCGCGATTAAAGCTTACCAAGAATTCCAAAAAGTCTCTAAGAAGACTGAACTTCGCGGCGGCGTGATGGAAGGACGGGTACTGAAAGAAGCTGATGTTAAAGCATTAGCCGATCTGCCGTCGAAAGAACAACTCATGGCTCAAATTGCTGGCGCTATCAACGGTGTCGCAACCAAGTTGGCTGTGGGTATCAATCAAGTTCCTACTTCGATCGCTCGCGGTCTTAAAGCTTATGCTGAAAAAGACGGCGATTCAGCAGAAGTAGCAGCAGAAGCAGAAGCACAACCTGAAGCAGAAAGCGTATCTGCTTAGTCATTAGTCATTAGTCATTAGTCATCAGTCATTAGTGTTAATCCACAGGCTGAAGGCTGGAGACGACAAACTAATGATGGAGGAGCAATCCCAAATTCCAAATCCCCAATCTACAATCGAACTAGGAGTTTAACGAATGTCTACTGCAACTGACGAAATCTTGGAAAAACTTAAGTCTCTGACTTTGCTCGAAGCTTCTGAATTGGTCAAGCAAATTGAAGAAGCTTTCGGCGTCAGCGCTGCTGCTCCTGTCGGCGGCATGATGATGATGCCCGGTACAGGTGGTGGAGCCGCTGCTGAACCCGTAGAAGAGCAAACCGAGTTTACTGTCATGCTCGAAGAAGTTCCTGCTGACAAGAAAATCGCAATTCTGAAGGAAGTCCGCGCAATTACCGGTCTGGGCCTGAAGGAAGCAAAAGATTTGGTAGAAGCCGCACCGAAAGCAGTTAAGGAAGCTATTGCTAAGGAAGCTGCTGAAGAAATGAAGAAACAGCTTGAAGCTGTGGGCGCAAAGATTTCTATCAAGTAGTCAGAGAATGTAGTTGGTGTCTATTCCGGTGACACCGGAATGATGGTTGACGGTTGACTGTTGACGGTTGACTGTTCCCTAAAATTAATCGCGCGATAGTTACATCTCTCGCGCGATTAATTGTTTTTGGTGTAGGGAAGCGGCATTGCCGTGTCCTCTTAGATTTTAGAGGCGGCTTCCATTTGCCGCACTACTGTTAAAGCTGAATACGAAACGCCGGCAGTTCCTTCTCCGGGATGGGTGGAGTCACCTACTAACCACAAGTTTTTAATTGGTGTGCGATTGGCAAATCCAAAGGGGCCGAAGGTTGGTATTCGCTGGCCGATGCCACCCACAACGCCTCTATCTCTCGCTGTGTAGCGGGCAAAGGTGCGGGGTGTGGCGGCTTCTTGGTGTACGATCGACTCTGGCGTCAAATTGAAATATTCGCTCAAACGGGCGATCGCCCCTGCGGTATATTTTTGCTTTAATCCTTCATAATCAACCGAATTCCACCACATTCGAGTATCAGTAAATGAGGAAGCGATAATTGTCGCCATTCCCTTCGGTGCTCGGCCATCACCCGGATGGCTGACAGAAACAAATAATGAATTATTCTCACCAATCTCGCCTTCGTAATCGTAGAGAAACTGAAGGTGGGGCGGACAATTTTCTGGAATAGCGCTTTCATGGACTCCCAAATATATGACAAATGCACCGGATGCAGGCGGCAGTTTATCGACTCTATATTTGTAGCCTGCCATTTGATTTGGGAGTTGGTTTGTTGTCTCTGAAGTCTCTGATTTAACCGATAAATTATCTGTTAAATTATCTGTTAAATTATCTGTTAAATTTCCGACCATCGGCTCGCTTGACAACAATTTTACTAAATTTTGCGCTGTCACGTTGGCAACAATGCGATCGGCTGTTTCTGTCCAAACTTCGCCTGTTTTTTGATTGCGAATCACTGTACCGGTGGCTTTGCCGTTGGCAGTGACAATACTTTCAACTGTATGCCGCAATAAGACTTGGCCGCCGTCTCGTTCGATCGCCTCTACCAGTCGATCGCTCAATACCTGCATACTTCCTTGTAGATGATACAATCCCTGCGGCTCTTGCGAAACTCCTAAAGCCGTCGCCGCGTAAAGTAGCGCCGTTTCTTCGGTATCAACTTGAGAATACAATTTTAACTGCAAATCCAGAAAAGTTTTCAAGCGCAAATTGTCGCCCAACCCACAAAGCCGCAAAGCATCTCCCACTGTCATAAAAGTGAAAGGCAAAGTAATTAGAGTATCGGGGCGAACTGCTTGAATTAATTGCCAGAAATCCCAGAAGTTTCTGGGCGGTAAAACTGGATCGCGCCCTTGAAAGTTCCAGCTAGCTTTGAACAATGCAGACAATAATTGCCAAAAAGGTTCACTTCCGGGAAACTGCCGCTGCCTTTCTTCCTGCCACTTTTGCGGATCTCGCCACACGCTAATCGGTGCGGTTTCTCCCGGCAAAAACACCGCACAGGCGGGATCGCAGGGTGTCGCGGCCGGAAGTTCTATGTCTAATTCTGAAAAAATTCGGTGATGAATGCCTCCGGGTTCCAATCCTGCAACCTGCGTGGCGCCGACATCGAAGGTAAAGCCTTTGCGTTTGAAGGTGGAAGCGCATCCTCCGGGGACGATCGCCTGGTCTAAGACTAGCACTTTGTATCCTCTGCGGGCTAGCAGGGCTGCTGCTGTTAGCCCGCCGATTCCGCCTCCAATTACCGTGACGCGGCCCTTAGTGTCTGCTGGATTGGATTTGCTCTCAGGGGTGCGATCGCCTGTCATAAATTTATTTATTGTAATATTTCTTAATAGTATGCTCATATTTTGCAATAAAAAGCTCTTGTAGCGACAGGTTGAAATCTATCGCTACAAGAGGAAGGAGACCGAGTTTAGAGGACTTTTTAGGGATAAAGTGATCCGGGCGCACCCGGAGCGTTAGACTGTGCCGTGCTGATGAGAAAATCAGGGACGGCGCCACTTGTTGAGATAAGCTTCGCCAATCCCAGCCACAGCCTGCATTTGAGCTAACTGTTCCCGTAAAGCTTTGATGGTTCTTAGCTGTTCTTGAGACTGTTGTTGCAAAGCGTCGTAATTTCGCTGTATCGCCGCACTCTGGCTCAATTGATTTTCTAGAGATTGCAACTTGCTTCGTTGAACTTGGAAGTCGCCGATCGCACTTGACTTTTCTGCTAACTCGTGCTGTAAAGATTCGTAACTCGACTTTGACACGGTTTCCTGGAATTGGCTTTCGAGATTTTGCTTTTCGGTGGCGAATTGCTGCTGCAAAGATTCCAGAGCACCGGATTTTTCGCCTAGCTGTTGCTGCAAAGATTCCAAAGCACTGGATTTTTCGGCTAGCTGTTGCTGAAACTCGTGTTCCCGGTGTTCTCTTTGGGCCAATTGCTGCTGCAAAGATTCCAGAGCGCTGGATTTTTCGCCTAGCTGTTGCTGCAAAGATTCCAAAGCACTGGATTTTTCGGCTAGCTGTTGCTGAAACTCGTGTT
>NZ_JAUBOS010000019.1:59347-59605 GCF_036700365.1 Microcoleus sp. w2-18bC1 | reverse complement strand
GGATTTTTCGCCTAGCTGTTGCTGCAAAGATTCCAAAGCACTGGATTTTTCGGCTAGCTGTTGCTGAAACTCGTGTTCCCGGTGTTCTTTTTCAGCGAATTGCTGCTGCAAAGATTCCAGAGCGCTGGATTTTTCGGCTAGCTGTTGCTGAAACTCGTGTTCCCGGTGTTCTTTTTCAGCGAATTGCTGCTGCAAAGAAGCGATCGAACTTTCGCGTTCACTCAACTGCTGCTGTAAACTTTCGTAACTTGACTTCGC
>NZ_JAUBOS010000019.1:59248-59337 GCF_036700365.1 Microcoleus sp. w2-18bC1 | reverse complement strand
AATTGCTGCTGCAAAGAAGCGATCGAACTTTCGCGTTCACTCAACTGCTGCTGTAAACTTTCGTAACTTGACTTCGCTACTGTTTCGGC
>NZ_JAUBOS010000019.1:0-59238 GCF_036700365.1 Microcoleus sp. w2-18bC1 | reverse complement strand
AAAGAAGCGATCGAACTTTCGCGTTCACTCAACTGCTGCTGTAAACTTTCGTAACTTGACTTCGCTACTGTTTCGGCTAATTGGCTTTCGAGATTTTGCTTTTCGGTAGCCAATTGCTGCTGTAAAGAAGCGATCGAACTTTCGCGTTCACTCAACTGCTGCTGTAAACTTTCGTAACTTGACTTCGCTACTGTTTCGGCTAATTGGCTTTCGAGATTTTGCTTTTCGGTAGCCAATTGCTGCTGTAAAGAAGCGATCGAACTTTCGCGTTCACTCAACTGCTGCTGTAAACTTTCGTAACTTTCTGGCAACGGATTTGGCTTTACACTCACCGAGTCCGATAGAGTTTCTGCCGTTACAGCGTCATTAATTTCGCTTTCTTCGGCTGTTTCCCCTTGCAAGTCGGGGTCCTCTACCTCCGTTTCTTCACCTTTTTTCCAAGTGACAGTAACTTCCGTCTTGTCCTTAGAAATATCCAGAGCGCCTTGTGCCAAGCGTTCTAGGAGTTCCGACCTTGATATTCCGAGCTTGCGAGCGATCACGTTTAATCGATCGGCACTAGAAGAAGTCAGCGAAAGTCCGACTTTGACTTTACTTTCTGAATTGGAACTAACTACATTGCGATTTTTTTTGACCATTGGCATTTTCCTCATGCCAACCTACACTTATTAGTGTAGTGGCTGAAGCTTCTATTAAAATTAATTCTTGTTACTTACCAATTGTGCCAGCTTCTGTTCCCAATTGAACAAAAATCCGTGAATATACTCTTCAGTCCATTCCTCGCCGTAGAACCGCTTAAACATTCCCTGACCCGGGTTTTTTTCGGCACGATAGCGCAGATAGCACAGTTGAGCTTGTAAGCCCTTGTTTTAAAGCGAAGCTTCCAAAGTCGCACCTGCAACCCGATGATCTCGATCTTTTGCCAAATAGTTCACAGCAGCGCGAGCTTGAGGATTGTCAAATCTGCTCAGCGCGCGAGCAACTCGCAGCCGAATTCCCCAGTTATCCGAACATACTAGAGGTAATAATTGCTGCAATGCCTGTTCTTGCTTCGGGGTATTTGCCAGCAGACCAAATCCGTCAATTGCTGCTTCCTGAACTGGTAAATCTTCCCCGCCAAGAGCGATCGCACAAATTTCCAATACTGCATCAGGACACTGCATTTCATACAGCGGAGCCATAATGCTGCGGCGGACGAGCCAATTGTCATCGTGGCGAAAAGCTTCCACTAAATGAGAAATTGCCTCAGTTCCGAACCTTGACAAAGAGTTAGCGGCTTCGGCGCGCACGTTTGGATCGCGATCAAACTGCATCATTTTTAACAGCGCCGCAAAAGCTTCCCCTGTTTGAATCTGTCGCAATCCCATCGCCACGAACGATCGCACCATAAACTCGCGATCGTCCACTTTGCTCAGCAACATCGGCAGCGCCACCGCAGAATCGCAGTTTCTCAGAGCCGTTACCCCCCGCAGCCTCTCTTGAGAATCCGAACTTTGCAGCGCTGCTTGGATTTCGTTAATTTTCATAAGCCAATTATAAATTTTTGTTACGTTTATTTACAATTTTAGCAATTATTCCCGGATTTTGGGCAGATTTAAAAAAAAAATTACTGCTGAACAAGAAATTTTGTGGGTATTTAAGCGAACTTTTCTATTAGTAATTAAGGCAATCAGTACCCTATTTATTTGAGTATGCGGAGGCATCATTATCTCGCGCGTAAAATCCCAAATGATTGGAAATTGGACGTTCCTGCATGGGAATTTTATTCTGAATCGGAGCATTCAACAGTTTCGCTCCTGACGGCGATGCTACTGCAAAAGTTACCGACCCGCCGCCATCTAAATTCAGCACTGTCTCGGCTCCCAACCGCATCGAAATATCAGTTATTTCGCTCAATTTCAGCCCTTCACTGTAAAGCCTCTGCTTGCCGTCTGCCAGAATTAACCACAACTTGTCGCCTGTTTTGTCAATCGCCGCGACTGCACGGGGATAGGGTTTATCCTGTTTGCGTTCTTCCTGACTTTGTGCTACGGCTTTGCCATTTTTCACCAGCAAAGTATCTCCGGCAACTCCATAGGCTGTTCCCGAAGGACAAGTGCCGTTTTCGATTATTTGAGCGCGGTTTTTGGCATCAAAACAAAGGGCTGGAAAGCCTGAATGTGGTTGAGAATAAGCTTGGCTTTTGGCAATGGCGTGTCCGACATTATTTACTCGATCGCCACTGCGGGGATAGTAATCCCAAGGTGCTTCCTCGATGCAGGGATAAAAAAAATTGCCGTTAACTGCTAATTGCAATTTAAATTCTTTCAGGAATTCAGTAGCCGTGCGGGCATGGGTTTCTGTTAAATCGGGTGTTGGGTTTCCGGGAGTGACAAAAATTCCTATTCCCGGCGCTTTTAGGTCGATGCTAACAATGTGAATTAGGGTGGGACGCGGATTAGTCCGAAATTCCCTGCGGTAGGCTATTCCTTGAAAGAGCGATCGGGCTTCGTTGGTTTGTTGGGGACGCAAAAAGTAGGGAATGTTGTAGAGTAGTATTGGTGCGAGCAATATTCCGAGACCGAGAATATGCCAAATTTGTTTGAACGTGGGCCGATAAGTCATACCATTTTAGATTTGAGATCGGGGAGGGGAAAACTGACAGATTTATATATTTTCCAGCATCCTGTACTAATATGAAGTATTCGGATTCCAATAATTTTAGCAATCAAATTTTACGAAATCGATCGTTCCAAGGGCAAGTTCTTAACGGTGCTGATTTCAGCGGTGCGGATGTTCGAGGCTGCAATTTTAGAAATGCTCAGTTAGCGGGTGCGAATTTTCTCGGTGCGAAAATCGGGCTTTCTAGGCGACAGATAGCTGTTTTGAGTGCTGGGGCGATCGCGATTTGTTTGGTTGTGGGCGATGTTCTGACTCGAATGATTCTGGGAGCCCAAGGACAACTACCGGACTCTCCCAGTTGGCCTTTTGTTCTGTTGCTGTACGGGGTTTTGAGCGCTGCTGGTTTCGCTTCGGCGATCGCCAGCAAACAGCCAAAAACCTCAAAAGCGGGTAGATTGGCACGAACAATTTCTCCTATTCTATCAGGAGCTTTGTTGGGATTTTTCTATGCTGGCACTGCAACTAATAATAATTCCCAGGCTGCTATTGCTGGAATGTCGATCGGCGGGGTGTTAATGTTTTTTGTGAATTCCCGGATTCGTAGCCAATTTGCACAGGTTGCGATCGCATCGGCTGGAAGTGTGGCGACTTACGCAGCGGCTTTTTTGTTCAGTGCAACGGCGAGCGCTTTTCTGAGCACTCACAAACTGTTTTGGGGTATGTGTTTCGGTTTGCTGTCGCTGCTGTATCTTTGGTTTGCGTTTGTGTCTTTCTCGGCTATTGTTCGAGAGATTGGAAATGCTGAGGGTACTTCGTTCAGAGGGGCAAATCTCGCTGATGCTAAGTTCGATATAAATTACCTCTATCTAAAATCTAAAATTTAAAATCTCAAATTCCCTAATTGACATTCAAACAGCAATTGAGCCAGCAGAAAGCGACGCTTTGCTGCAAACGGTGGCGATTGGTGTAGGTCACTATGGTTTTCTACTATTGGCATTATATCTGGGTGTTTATTCTCGGCGCGATCGCCCGTAATTTACACTCAAAAATATAAAAGCGAGATCCCTTGATTTTTCTCAAAGAATTCAAGGGATCTCGCTCTAATCAAACTATTTATCTCATATCAGAGATTTTTTTTGCAAGCTGTTTTTTTTGCCTGAACAGCTTGTTTAACGGAGAGGGAGGGATTCGAACCCTCGTTAAGTTGCCCTAAACACACTTTCCAGGCGTGCGCCTTCAACCGCTCGGCCACCTCTCCAGGGCTAAATTAATTCATTTAGCCACAGCTAAACTATATTAACAGAACAAATCTGATTTGGGAAGGGGTAACGGCATAAATTTACTGTTTAATGTGGATAGGGTGTCAAACGAGCCGGCTTGGATTCTCCTACCTATGTCGCAAACCCCTTCATCTAAAGGAGTTTGCCCGCCAAACCCCAATCTAAAATCTAAAATCTAAAATCTAAAATTCCATGACTGACTCTTACACAATTAAAATTCATAACAGACAGACAGGCGAGCGCCACACCGTGCGAGTACCCGAAGACCGCTACATCCTTCAAAGCGCCGAAAACCAAGGAGTAGAATTGCCCTTTTCCTGCCGCAACGGCGCTTGTACCGCCTGTGCGGTGCGCGTCAATTCGGGGGAACTGCACCAGCCAGAAGCAATGGGGCTTTCTGTGGAACTGCAAAAAGAAGGTTATGCCCTGCTGTGCGTCAGCTATCCCCGTTCCAACATCGAGGTAGAGACGCAAGACGAAGACGAAGTGTACGAACTGCAATTCGGTCGCTACTTCGGCAAAGGTAAAGTTAAAGCCGGTTTGCCGTTGGATGAAGAATAAGGCAATTTGATAAATAATCAACTACCAATTATCCATGCTTTATCGATTATGTGCGATCGCCCTTTGTCTGTTGTTAGCTAGCTGCCAAAAACCAGAAATGCCCCAAGGTACGATCGCCAAAGTAGAAAGGGCCATCAGCGGGCAAACAATCGAAGTTATCAGTACAGCCGACAAAATAGCCTTATTAGAACAAATCAGGCTGATTGGTATTGATGCACCGGATTTAAAACAGCAGCCTTGGGGAGAAGCAGCCAAACAAAGACTAGAACAGCTAACTAGGGGAAAACAGGTATTGTTAGAATCCGACATGGAACAGAAAGACCAGTTCGATCGCAAACTAGCCTACTTGTGGCAAGATAAAAATTTGCTCAACGAACAGCTAGTCAAAGAAGGTTATGCCCTGGCCTCGGTGCGATCGCCCAACACCAAATATCAGCAGCGACTCATCAACGCTCAAGAATGGGCGAGACTCATGGGTAAAGGCTTGTGGAATCCAGAACGAGCTTTGCGCCAAACTCCCGCAGAATTTCGCCAGCAAAATCGGAAATAGTCAATCGATTTTAGATTTTAGATTTTAGATTTTAGATTGAAGCATTGACCCCACCGATAAATTCGGGGGGCAAGTTTCATCGGGTACAGGTTTTTATTTCTGGACGGATGAATCACGTGGCGGGTATCGTGGATGCTTTCGGTCAGTTGGGAATTGTTGACAACTGACAACTGACAACTGACAACTGACAACTGACAACTGACAACTGACAACTGACAACTGACAACTGACAACTAACAAATGACAGACAATCAACTGCAAAACTTCTTAGAAATAGCCACCGAAGCAGCCCTAGCCGCCGGTTCCGTCCTGAAATCTTTCTGCGGAAATTTAGAAAAAATTCAAGAAAAAGGCCGATCGGGCGATTTAGTCACAGAAGCCGATAAAGCCTCAGAAGCGGTCATCTTAGAAATTCTGGGCCGCCACGTACCCGACCACGCCATCCTCGCCGAAGAATCCGGCAAATTAGGAGATGCCAGCAGCAAATACCTGTGGGCGATCGACCCTTTGGATGGCACAACAAATTATGCTCACCAATATCCTTTTTGGGCCGTGTCGATCGGACTTTTAATCGACGGTATACCACAAATTGGAGTAATTTACGACCCTTTTCATAATGAATTGTTTCGGGCAGGCAAAGGATTAGGAGCAACCTGCAACCGTTTGCCGATCGAAGTTTCCCAAATCTCAGAATTGAGAACCAGCTTGCTAGTCACTGGCTTTGCATACGATCGCCGCGAAACAGCAGACAATAATTATGCCGAATTCTGTCACCTCACCCACCTCACCCAAGGCGTGCGGCGCAGCGGTTCCGCATCCCTAGACCTCGCACACCTCGCGATGGGGCGATCGGACGGATACTGGGAACGGGGACTCGCCCCTTGGGACGTAGCCGCCGGTGTACTCATCGTCTCCGAAGCCGGAGGTCAAATTACAGCTTATGACGGTAGTGCCTTTGAGATGAACTCAGGTCGGATTTTGGCCACAAACGGCAAAATACACGCCGAACTCAGCAGCGCACTGCTAGCAGTTCCTCCCTTATCTTCTTGGAAGTAGCGCCCCCCAGCAATAGATCGGGGGTAGTACGGGGGTCAGAACCCCTTGACTCAAGCTACATTAAAGAATAGTGAAAAGCCAGGAAAGGAAGAGTAAAAGTTATGTCTTTTGAAATGACAAAAGGGCTGTTCAAGTATGACTTTACAGATCAGCACGCAATTTTGGGAATTCCCTTAGACGCCGAGTTTAACGACATCCGCAAGCGCTACATGAAAATCGCCCGCCGGTTGCATTCGGATACTTGCTCTTTTGAAAGCCAAGCAGATAAAGATTGGGCTAACCAATTTTTGTCAAAAGTAGTCAATCCGGCTTACAACAAATTCTCTAAGGAAAGCGATCGCAAAGAATACAGCCTGCTATTAGCAGCCATCGCCAAGCGCGTCGTTAAAGAACAGGCGAAAATGCACATTGAAAGCGAAGCAGCCAAACAGTTAGCTACCGCTAAAGATTGGGAAGAAGCTTACAAAACAGCAGTTAGCAAACTCGCTCTCAAGCAGTACGAATCAGTTAAGGAAACGCAAGAGGCGATCGATCAAATTAGCGAACTCAACATGGTTTATTTGCTGCGAAAAGAGCGCCTTGGTGGTGTTGGGATTACACCCGCTTCACCCATAAAAGATGCAACCCCAACCCCAAACCCAACCCCAACCCCAACCCCAACCCCAACCCCAACCCCAACCCCAACCCCAATTCCGGTCATAGACCCGCGAACCGACGCCTATTGTCGCCGAGCTCAAGGATTTATGGACAGCAAAAATTACGCTAAAGCAAGTTTGGAGTTGAGGGAAGCCCTGAAGCGCGATCCAAAACAAAGCAAGGCTCACGCTATGTTAGCAATGTGTTACCTTGAACAAAATCAAGCCACAATGGCAAAACTTGAGATGAACAAAGCTTTGGCATCAAATCCTGAAGAACCGACGGCTTTGGAGGTTAAGAAAAAGCTGGAACAAGCTTCCGCAAAAGCCAAAAAAGGTGACGAGAAACCAGGATTTTTTGCAAGTTTGTTTGGTGGGAAGAAGAAGTGAGAAGTTGTGAGTTGTGAGTCGGGAATATTTAGAAATTGGTAAACTGCTCAGCAGTAAAGTGATCTCGCTCAAAAGCATCAAGAACTGGTGAGATCACCTCGGAACCCAATCGGAATTGTACCGTCAGTGCGATCGTCCCGCGATCGTGGCTGCTCCAGAAAGAGCGGGACGATCGCACTGACGGGGAAAATGATTATTCCCATGCAAACCAAAACGCTATCACGCCTTAATTTGTTAAAGTCGAAGGTTAAGCTTGCCTGATTCGACTTTAACAGCCTCTCCTAAAGCTAAGCTTCTAAGCCCAATCTAAAATCTAAAATCTAAAATCTAAAATTGATATGACACATTAATTTGTTAAAGTCGAATGTTAAGCTTGCCTGGTTCGACTTTCACACCGTCCCCTAAAGCTAAGCTTCTAAGCCCAATCTAAAATCTAAAGTCTAAAATCTAAAATTGATATGGTTCACCAACCCCCATCCGGTGCAAGAGATTTATTGCCCCTTGACGTTGCTCAAAAAATTTCGATCGAACGGCGCTTACAGCAGGTTTTTCACCGCTGGGGCTATCACCGGATTATTACCTCTACTCTAGAAAGGCTGGAGACTTTGATGGCTGGGGGCGCGATCGACCGATCGACCTTAATTCAATTGCAAGACGCCGAGGATGGAGAACTTGGTTTGCGGCCGGAATTGACAGCATCCATCGCGCGCGCGGCTGCAATGCGGATGGCAGGGACTCGCTGGCAGCCTCAGCGCCTCTACTACAACGCTAACGTGTTCCGCAAAGGCCCAGATACTGGCTCAGGCGGGCAACAGGAGTTCTATCAAGCTGGCGTAGAGCTGCTTGGCGCGGGGGGGACGGTTGCGGATGCGGAAGTGCTGCTGCTGCTGTCTGAGTGCTTGCAGAGCTTGGAAATTGATGACTGGCATTTGGTTTTGGGAGAAGCGGGCTTGACTGCAAGATTGCTGGAACCGTTTCCGCCAAACGTGCGCCAAAAAGTTCGGGGGGCGATCGCCAATCTCGATCGAATTGCCTTGGAAACTTTGCCGCTGTCAACCGAATTGCGAGAAAGAGCACTGCTGTTATTTGACTTGCGCGGCCGCCCCGAAGAGGTGTTGCCAATTGTTGCCAAGCTGGATTTAGATTTGCCGCAGCAAGCCGCGTTAAATAATCTCAAATCAGCGATCGAATTGCTGCACCAATGTCAGTCAAAAATTCCCAATCTCAAATCTCACATTCACCTCGATTTGAGTTTAATTCAAACATTTGACTACTACACTGGAATTGTGTTTGAAGTTGTCAGCAGCAGCAAGACAGGACAGCGAGTTTTAGGACAAGGGGGACGCTACGACCAACTGTTGGGACTGTTCGACCCGCAAGGGCAAAATTCCCCCGGCATTGGGTTTTGTCTAAATATTGAAGAGTTGCACCAAGTTTTGCTGACAGAGGGGCAATTGCCCAGCCAGACGCCAGCTAGCGACTGGTTGGTTGTGGCTCAAACTCCTGAAGCTAGTGCCGCCGCGTTTGCTTACGCTCGCAAACTCCGAGAGTCTACTCACCTAGTTCGGGTGGAAATAGATTTGGAGAGTCGGGAGACGGAGGAGGGGGCGCGGGAATACGCGCGCGATCGACGAATTGCTCAAATTGCTTGGGTAAATGTCGAAGGATTGCCAACAATTGAAACGGTAAATTAGGCTAATTGGTAATTGGTAATTAGTAGTTGGTAATTGGTTAAAAATCACCCGATATGATATTATGTATCCTGCTGATTCAGAGAAGGTTTTGCCAATTACTAATTGCTAATTCCCTATCTACCTAAAATCTTTAGAGAGAACACTATGGCACACACTATTGTTACGAATATTTGCGAGGGAGTTGCTGATTGCGTTGGCGCTTGTCCGGTTGCTTGTATTCATCCCGGCCCCGGCAAAAATGTCAAGGGGACTGATTGGTTTTGGATTGATTTTGATACCTGTATTGACTGCGGTATTTGTTTGCAGGTGTGTCCTGTCGAAGGTGCGATCGTTCCAGATGAGCGGCCTGAGTTGCAGCAAACTCCGACTTGATTGAATTAACTCTTTTTCCCCTTCTCTTCTCTTCCTTTGTGTCATAAGCGTCTTCGCGGTTCGTTAAATTTATATAGGAACTTTTTTAACGAACCGCAGAGGCCGCAGAGGACACAGAGAAGAAGTTGAGAAGGAACGAAAAAATCTAACGTTGAGATATCTTAAGTGCAGGTTATTAATTATGCTAGTTTTAGATCCAAAAACTCTCGCTCCAGCGACTGAACAGCGCGTCATTCTATATGATGTGACTTGGGAACAATACGAGCAGCTTTCCGATATATTTGTCGATGAATTTCCCAGAATGACGTACTTGGAAGGAACGTTAGAAATTATTATGACAAATTCGCCAGAACATGAAAGGCTTAAAACAATTATTGCCCGGTTGATAGAAACTTATGCGTTTGAAAGGCTAATTAATCTCAACGGTTACGGAAATACTACATTTCGCCGCGAAGCTGTGAGACGGGGTGCGGAACCAGATGAGTGTTACTGTTTAGGTTTACTTGCAGAAGTCCCGGATATTGTGATAGAAATTGCTCTGACTAGCGGCGGTGTTGACAAGCTGGAGGTGTATCGCGGTTTGCAGGTTCCTGAAGTCTGGTTTTGGGCTAACGATCAATTTTCTCTTTACCACTTGCGGGAGTCTGGTTATGAGTTAATTTCCAGCAGTGAATTTTTGCCTGAGTTAGACTTTTCTGTATTGAGTCAATATGTAGGATATGTTAACCAAACAGAAGCTGTTATTGCTTATAGAAGTATTTTGCAAACAGCTACAGGAATGTCAAATCAATAGACATCTCCAGAAAATCCATTATTGAACAGGCAAGATGCCTGTTCCACAATTAAAAAAAAGCCCGTGAAGCGTAGCTATCCCGCAGGGAATCGCACTTTACAAAAAAAACTACAATAAAATCTACAATAAAATCCTATGCAGCCGATCGCACTTTCCGACTCTCATATTTTATCCATGCGTACCCACGCCGAAAGCGCTTATCCTGAAGAATGCTGCGGTTTGTTGCTCGGTCGAGTTACTGGCGATGTTAAAAATATAGTAGAAGTTTGGCCGACTGAGAATGCTTGGAGTGCTGAGGCCCAGGAGAATTGGCCTGACCAAAAAGAATTGACAGAAAAACGCAGATATGCTATAAAGCCCGAAGATATGTTGCAGGCGATGAAACACGGGCGCGATCGCACTCTGGATATTATCGGTATATATCATTCCCATACGGATTGTCCCGCAGTGCCTTCAGAGTGCGATCGAACATTGGCCTGGGCCCAATACTCTTACATCATTGTGTCAGTCCGACAAGGCTGTTCAGAAGACCTCCGCAGTTGGAGTCTTGACGGAGAGGGGAACTTTCAAGCAGAGGAAATTCGCCTAGTGGAACCGACTGAGATTAAGAAATAATTAGTAAAAATAACAAACACGTAAAAATGCGAAAGATTCAGATAGGATGTAATTCAAAATCTGCGCTACACACAATATCATGCTAAATCCTAATCTGGAGGAGATCCAGCTCAACAAACAAGAATACGAACGCTACTCTCGCCACCTGATCCTGCCAGAAGTTGGATTGGATGGGCAGAAGCGTCTCAAAGCTGCCAGCGTGCTCTGCATCGGTACGGGAGGTCTCGGTTCGCCGTTGCTGCTGTATTTAGCAGCCGCCGGTGTTGGCCGCATTGGGATTGTAGACTTTGATGTTGTAGACCATTCCAATTTGCAGCGCCAAGTAATTCACGGCACTTCTTGGGTTGGGAAACCGAAGATTGAGTCGGCTAAAAATCGGATTTTAGAAATTAATCCTTTTTGTCAAGTTGATTTGTACGAAACTCGCGTTAGTTCGGAAAATGCGATCGACATTGCCACTCCTTACGATATCATTATCGACGGTACGGACAACTTCCCGACTCGCTATTTGATGAACGACGTTTGCGTGCTTTTAAACAAGCCCAACGTCTACGGTTCTATCTTCCGATTTGAAGGGCAAGCAACAGTTTTCAACTACGAAGGCGGCCCGAATTATCGCGATTTGTACCCGGAACCCCCGCCGCCAGGGATGGTTCCTTCTTGTGCAGAAGGTGGCGTTTTAGGCGTTTTGTGCGGAGTTGTCGGTTCTATCCAAGCAACGGAAGCTATCAAGATTATCTTAGGTCAAGGCACTACTTTGAGCGGCAGACTGTTGCTTTACAATGCCTTAGATATGACGTTCCGGCAATTGAAACTGCGGCCGAATCCAGTGCGTCCGGTAATTGAAAAGTTAATCGATTACGAACAATTCTGCGGCATTCCTCAAGCAAAAGCGGAGGAAGCAAGCCAGCAAACGAAAATTCCTGAGATGACTGTCAAAGAACTTAAGGAGTTAATCGACAGCGGTGCGAAGGATTTTGTATTGTTGGATGTTCGCAATCCCAACGAGTATCAAATTTGTCAAATTCCTGGGTCGGTTTTGGTTCCTTTGCCGGATATCGAACACGGCGCAGGTGTCGCTAAGGTTAAGGAATTGTTGAACGGCCACCGCTTGATTGCACACTGCAAAATGGGCGGGCGTTCTGCGAAGGCTTTGGGGATTTTGAAGGAAGCTGGAATTGAGGGGATTAATGTTAAGGGCGGAATTACTGCTTGGAGTGAAGAAGTAGACCCGTCTGTACCTCAATATTAAGTAGCAAAGCAGGACACGGCACTGTGCCTTTCGTCGTGTCAATTTAAGCCGAAAGCCCGACAGGGGTTAAAACCCTGTCGGACTGCGGGTTTGACGTGTTTGTTGACATTAATGTACGGAATCGTGTCCCCACACAAAAGGCCGATTACCCCAATCCTTCAACTAACAGATTGCGAGCACTTTCCAACGCTTCCTGCAACTTACTTGTATCGCGTCCCCCAGCTTGCGCCAAATTCGGTCGCCCGCCGCCTTTTCCGCCGCAAATTTGAGCAATTCCCCCGATAAACTTGCCCGCTTGCAATCCTTTCTTATTAACTTCAGGACTAAAAGCAGCCACCAAACTTACCTTATCCGGTTCAGGAATTGATGCCAAAACAACCGCAGCATTTCCTAACTTTTGCTGCAATCTTTCCGCCGCAGTTTTCAGCGCCTCTGTATCCACATCTCCCAATTGAGCTACAATGATTTTGAATTCGCCGAGATCCTCAGCCGCACTCAGCAACTGGTCGGATTTTGCGATCGCCAATTCCGACTTCACAGCAGCCAAATGTTTCTGAGTATCCTTCAACTCATTCTGCAAATTAGTAATCCGGTTCGGTAATTCTTCAGGCTTCGCCTTAAATCGATCGCCCAAATCGCGCACCACCTTATCGCGCACATTCAAATAGTCCAAAACAGCTTGACCGGAAACCGCTTCAATCCTGCGAGTTCCCGCCGCTACCCCCGCTTCGGAAACAATCTTAAACAGCCCGATTTCTGCGGTATTGCTGACGTGAGTCCCCCCGCACAATTCCATCGAAACGCCGGGAAAATCGATAACCCGCACCACGTCGCCGTACTTCTCGCCAAACATCGCAGTCGCGCCTTTTTCTCTCGCTTGGGCGATCGGCATTTCTGCAACGACCGCAGCGTGCGCCTCAGCAATCCAACTATTAACTAAATCCTCAATTTTCTGCAACTCTTCTGCTGTGACAGCGCGCGGAGAATTGAAATCAAACCGCAATCTCTCAGATGATACCAGCGAACCAGCTTGCGAAATCGAATCGTCCACAATTTTTCGCAAAGCTGATTGTAATAAGTGAGTTGCTGTGTGGTTAGCCTGAATTCGGCGGCGACCGCTATTGTCAATTTTCGCAGTAATACTATCGCCCACTCTCAGCGTTCCCCGTTCCACAAAGCTGAAATGCACGAAGAAATCCGATTCCTTCTTCACATCATCAACTCTTACTAACAAACCATCACCATTATCTCCCGTTTTCAAATAACCTTTATCCCCAATTTGTCCGCCAGATTCAGCATAAAACGGCGTTTGGTTCAAAACAACTTGTACCTCAGTACCGGCGGCTGCTTCTTCCACAGATTTGCCGTCCACCAAGATAACTTCCACCTCAGCTAAACTCGACAATTCAGCATAACCGACAAACTCAGTTCCCTGGATTGTTTCAGCCAACTTATCCAAAGAACCCTGCACCGTCAAA
This sequence comes from Microcoleus sp. w2-18bC1, assembly GCF_036700365.1. Classification (NCBI taxonomy): domain Bacteria; kingdom Bacillati; phylum Cyanobacteriota; class Cyanophyceae; order Oscillatoriales; family Microcoleaceae; genus Microcoleus; species Microcoleus sp. w2-18bC1. The sequence goes on along the minus strand of NZ_JAUBOS010000019.1, from coordinate 45,961 downwards.
TCGATTGTTTGGCGAGCATCTTTAGCCCGAGTTTGCTGTTCCTTCATCGCCGCTTCAAAGCCGTCCAAATCGACAGTTATTCCCTGTTCCTCAGCAATTTCTTGAGTCAGTTCTAAGGGGAAACCGTAGGTATCGTAAAGAGTAAAAGCATCTTGACCGCTGATTTGTTGGTTGGTTTGCTGTTTTGTACGATCGACAATTTCCTCCAGCAGCTTCTCTCCGCGTTCCAAAGTCTTGAGAAACTGCGCTTCTTCCCTTGCCAATTCCGCCTTAATTTGAGCTTCCCGCAGCCGCACGTTCGGATAAGCAGCTTCCGAAAGGGCGATCGCACTTTCAGCCACCCGCACCGTAAATTCGCCCTGAATTCCAATCAGTCGCCCGTGGCGCACCACCCGGCGAATCAACCGACGCAAAATGTAACCCCGACCAACATTCGACGCGCGAATTTCGTCCGCAATCATGTGCACCACAGCCCGAATATGGTCGCCAATTACTTTCAGCGAAACCTTGACTTTTTCATCGCTATTGTGGTAATAAATCCCGGCAATTTCCGCCGCCGATTGAATAATCGGAAAAATCAAATCTGTTTCGTAATTATTGGGGACTTTCTGGAGGATTTGCGCCATCCGTTCCAGTCCCATGCCAGTATCAATATTTTGATTTTGCAGCGGTGTTAAATTGCCCTCTGCATCTTTATTGTACTGCATGAAAACCAGGTTGTAGAATTCAATAAACCTGCTATCATCTTCGAGGTCAATATTGTCGCCTCTTTCTGGGTGAAAATCATAGTAAATCTCGGAACACGGGCCGCAGGGGCCAGTCGGGCCGGATTGCCAGAAATTGTCATCTTCTCCCATGCGCTGAATCCGATCGCCCGGAATGCCAATTTCATCGCGCCAAATCGCAAAAGCTTCGTCATCTTCTCGGAAAACGCTAACAACCAAATTGGACGCTGGTAAACCGAAAACTTCCGTGGAAAGTTCCCACGCCCAGGCGATCGCCTGTTTCTTGAAATAATCCCCGAAACTGAAGTTGCCCAACATCTCAAAAAACGTGTGGTGGCGGGCGGTGCGGCCGACGTTTTCGATGTCGTTGGTGCGGATACACTTTTGAGAAGTCGTGGCGCGCGGTGATTCGGCGGTGCGCTGTCCGAGAAATATCGGCTTGAATTGTAGCATTCCGGCGATCGTCAGCAACACTGTCGGATCTTCGGGCACCAAAGAAGCACTCGGCAAGATTTTATGTCCCCGCTGAGCATAAAAGTCGAGGAATGTTTGGCGGATTTGGCTGCCACTGAGAAACTTAGGAGAAATAGACATGACAAAAACAGTTAAGTATGTAAAGATGTAGCAGCAATAGAACTTACATCTATGTGGATATTTATATCATTATACTTAGTAATGTAAAGACCTATCAAGTTTTGCAAATAGTGCTTTACTCCTCCTAAAGCTCGTGCTAACTTAATAATAGACACCCGGACAGAAAGAGAAAGGAGGTCGCTATATTTAGAAAGAAAATTCTAGGATATAGACATGGTGTCTCCGGTCTAGATTCCCAGGCGCAGCAGAAATTAACCGAACACAACTTGGAATAGTGGCGAACTGCCGATCGAGCAGTCAAGCCAAACCGCAGTCGAGTCAGACTTAGTTGTCGTTGCGGATTAAAAGTAAAGCTGCACAAGTTGTAAACCCTAGTAAGTAAAAGTTCTCAACCGGAAACACATCTCGTTTGTTAGAAAAAACAAAGTTCTCATATTATTGGGTCTGGTCGCTGTCGATCGGGCCCTATGAATTGTTATAGGGCGATCGCAGGATCACAGGAGCAGAGTTCGACTTTATAAGTGCTTTCAGGTCAAAGGCAACATCCCTCGGAGCCGATCGGCGAGCGATCGGTGCAGCTTTTGAGTTATATATTATGTATAATTGGACGTGTGCGCCCGCGCCCGCCTGCTTTTTGCCGGGGATCAAGCGCTGTGGTATGAGGCAATGTCAAGATGCGATATGATTGAATATGTCAGTACAAGACATTAAAATCTACCCCGCTGTACTGTATAGCAGTAAAATCTACGCTTCTATGAGCTTGCTGCAAGCCAAGGATAGCAAATCGCCATTTTTGGTGACAAGACCAGGCTCAAAAATTTGAATCTCAGGATATTTAGAGTCTTGACTCTAAATAATCCCATCCCCGACGCAGGGGTGAGAGTTCAAACAATAAAAGCCCACCCACTCAAAAAAGCTAGTGCCACCAACAACGGTAGTAAATCACTAGCACAGTTCTTAAACTCACAATTTTCGGAGATTCCAGGTACAAGTATGGCAGAAATAACTAAAGAAGAAATGCGCGAACGGCTGGGAAATATTGACCAGATCCGGGATATAATTTTTGGAGCGCAGCTTAGAGAATACGACAATCGCTTCGATAAAATAGATTCCGACTTGTCCATGATGCAGCAAGATATGCAAACTCGCATCGAACAAGTAAAAACAGTTCTTTCAGGAGAAATGAAGGCGGCAGTAGATTCGTTAGAAAAGAAAGTAAAATCGCTCACCTCAAACACCCAAGAAGAAAGCGCAGACATTCGTCAGCAAGTCGATCGCGTTAACCGCAAATTCTCCAGCAGCATGGAAGCCCTGGACGAGGCGATCGACAATCAAACCAGTTCGCTTCGCGACGAACTCTCCAAAACCAGAGATCGACTATCTGAAGAAAGCCGCACTTTGAAAACACAAGTTTTTGAAGAGCTCGATCGTCGCTTTTCTATGCTCCGAGATGTTAAAGTTTCTAGAGACGACATGGCAGAAATTCTGTTTGAACTCGGCATGAGACTCAAAGGCACAGAATTTGTACCCGAACTTAAAGGCGTTGCGGATAATAAGTTAAATACCGAATTTCTGTTGCCGGAGCGCCACCATAACGGATAATAACGCATGGCTTTACCGAAAGAAAATCCGGCTGACGAAAATGAGTTAGAGGGTTTTGTTTCTCAACCTGACGATTCTGCTGCCGATGCAGCAACCCAGCTAGAACCCTTGCTGAATCTGTTAGTAGATCTCAAAATTTTTGCTGGTTCCAACCAGCAAAATGCAGAGCCCGAAGAAGACAGCAGCGACGAAAACAATCAAGCTGGGGCCCTCGGCGGGTTGATGGATTTGTTAGGTATTTCTGAGCAAGGGCCAGAGGAAGTTGCAGCGAGTGTACCCGAAACTGGCGATCGCCAACCGGAGTCCGGCCATGCCCCGGCTGTTGCAGACGAGTTCAAAAGTTTGCTATGGGCTACTCACAAACTCAACACTTCAGAACTAGAAAAAGACTATTCCTCAGCTAAAACTATAGATGTTTCCGCGATCGCCCAGCCGGATTTGGAGGAGGAATCAAAGCCTGTCGAAAAATTGTCTAACTTGACAATGAAAGATTCTCTACAGGAAGTCAAGACTCAAAAATTCTACGGGTTCGATCGGCAACAAGATGTTTCCGGTTCCGAAACCGAGTCAAAATCCTCGGAAATTCCCAATGACTTCATAGTTTCAACAGTCTCAGAGCCACCAGAAACTGCATATTTAGATCCGGTGGTTGCTTCGCTTCAATCGATGCCAAACTTGGTAGAACAGCCCACACCGATATCGCAGCCAGCAGAAATATTAGGTCAAATTAAACAGGATTTAAATGAAGCCGACAGCGCGATGGCAAGGCTGCAAAATCTGATGTTCGGCTCTCAAATCTCTGATATCGAGCAAGTGAAAAGTCTGCTGGCAGAAAACGACTTGCCGGGGGTGCGCCACCTAATGGCAACAATCGACGATAAATTAGGAAAATTGGAGCACCAAATCTACGAACCCCAAGAGTTGATTGAGTTGATGCTGCCTTGGATCGCAGAAATTCTTAGCCGAAAAATTGCCGATTCCAGAGAAGAAGTTGTCAACGCGATCGTCCCCATTATTGACGAAGTGATTAGGGCAAAAACTGTCGAAAACAAGTCGGCAATGAGTGCGGCAATAGCTGAGTTGCTTCCCGAGGCGCTTGCTCAACAAATAGTGAATTCGCCAGCGGATATCGCTAAGGCGATCGCCCCAGAAATTGGTCTGGCAATTAAAGAGCAAATTCGCCTTGACCAAGAGTCGATCGCCCAGGCGATCGCACCGGAAATGGGTAAAGCGATTACAGCCCAAATAAAACTCGAACGCGACTCTATGGTGGATGCGCTCTATCCCGTAATTGGCAGTACAATTTCCCGATACATGGCAGAAGCTATCAAGACAATCAATGAAAAAGTGTCAAATGCCATCAGCGTCGAAGGATTCAAAAGAAAAATTCGCTCCAAAGTACAAGGAGTCTCCGAAGCTGAATTAATCCTCCAAGAATCAGTACCCTTCACCGTTCAAGCAGCATTCTTAATTCACAAAGCATCAGGCTTAATAATTTCCGAAGTTCAAAACTCAGAAAGCTACCAGTTAGAATCAGAAATGGTAGCAGGAATGCTCACAGCTATTCGCAGCTTTGTTAACGAGTGTATCGTGCAGCCGGGAGAATCTTCCGAACTAAATCAAATTGAATACGGCGACTCAAAAATTCTGCTAGAAGTAGCTGGATATTGCTACATGGCCGTCGTGATTAAAGGAGAACCGCCAAACTTTTTCATCCAAAAAATACGACAAACCGTTAGTCATCTCATCCTTAATTATGGTCAAGTCATTCACGATTTTAACGGCGACCCCGGTACTATACCGGAGTCACTGCACCCGTCTATAAAAACTTTATTCGACCCGCTACAAACGGAAAAATCAACAAAACCCCCGATCGCCCTAGCCGCTATCAGTTTAGCCGCCTTGAGCTTAATCTTAGTACCTTGGGGAATTTATCAGTACCGCAGCAGTGTTGAGCGCCGCCTCGAAGCAAATGCCATCGCAGCTTTAGCATCCACTCCCGAATTAGCAGTTTACCGCTTAGATGTTGCAGTTGATGGCAAAACTTTAAAGCTAACCGGAAAGTTGCCAAATCAAGAATTGCGGGCACAAGCTGCAAAAATAGCCGCATCAACTGCACCGAAATTGCAATTAGATAATAGAATTATAGCTGTCGATGTCCCCCCAGATCCAGTTTTGACGGCAGCAGAGGTGCAGCGGATTACCGCCGTTTTGAACCAGAGAGAGGGCGTTTCTATTTCTAGTCGGTATGGCGATCGTAAACTTACAGTAGAAGGCCGAGTTAGAGACGGTACAGAGGCACAGAACATAGCTCAGTCCCTGAAGCAAATTCCCGGTGTTCAGTCGGTCATCAGTACGATTAAATTAGAGCCGCTAAAGATTACAACCCGCATCTACTTCGAGCAAGGAACGACCAAATTAGACTCAACAGATGAAGAAATCATCGCCAGTGTCAAAAAAATCATGGATCAATATCCTCAAAAACAGATTAAGATAATTGGGCACAGCGATCAAAGTGGAGAACTTGCTACAAATCAACAGTTGTCGCTCAGGCGTGCCGCAGCAGTGCGAGATGCTTTAGTGCGGCAAGGTGCTGATCCGAAGCGCCTCCAAACGCTTGGCATCCCCCATCCTCCTGCCGACGTGGAACCCAATCAACCGCGAATTTTAAGCAGGTGCGTGCTATTTGAACCAATAACTAAGACCGTAAACAGTAAATAATTATGTCAGTTACTATATCTAAAAAAATGTGTATGATCGGCGATTTTGGCGTGGGCAAAACCAGCCTAATCCGCCGTTTTGTCGATCGGCAATTCAGCGACCAATACCTCTCCACTGTGGGAGTAAAAATTTCTAGCAAAATCGTAGAATTAGAAGGGGTAAAACAGCGGGAAAACGTGACTGCAAAGTTGCTGATTTGGGACTTAGAAGGACATACAAAATTCAAAGGAATAGCACCGACTTACTTACAGGGAGCTAGCGGCGTTTTAATAGTTGCCGATGTCAGCCGCTCCGAAACCGTTGAGCGAATCTCCGAACACATTCAGCTTTATTCTTCGGTCAACCCTAAAGGGTCAATTATCGTCGCTTTGAACAAAGTAGACTTGGTTGACGAGGAAAAATTGGCGCTGCTAGTGGAAATGTCCCATTCGATAGGTCAAGACAAAGTAATAGCAGTTTGCACAACATCTGCTAAAACAGGCAAAGACGTTGACGAAATTTTCTACAAACTAGCTTACACAATGGTAGAACAAGTATGAACCCCCTGTTAAGAAAGCTGTTGGGCCCGCGACAAACACAGTATTTTCTAGTAAATCACCATTTCATCATTCAGGAAACCTCCGCCGAAGTGCAGCATTATGCCGATACTCCGGGCGACGCGATACCCGGTGCAGATGCTCGCCTGAGTTTTCCCGAACTGATTGGCATTGAAAATATCCTCATGTCTATCATTATGGGACGGCTGCCCGGTTTTGAAGTCAAAGGTATCGCTCGGTTTGCCGACCAGAACCGCCCTTTATACTTTGATATGTTGGCTATCAAATATGAAGAGGAACAAGAAGATTTGCCAAGTAAATTGCTAATTTTGATTGAAGATACCACCGAAAAGATGGTAATGAAGCAATCGTTGATTCAGAGGGCGAATGAAGCTAATCTTTTGGTTAGTGCCTTAGCCGCTTCTAAAGATTATATAGATAAAGTTATTCGTTCGATGGGCGATGCTTTGTTGGTGACAACTACATTAGGAACTATCAAAACAATCAATCAATCGGCACAATGGTTATTTGGGTATAGCGAAGCAGAATTCATTGGCAAACCCCTGTCTTTAATACTAGCAGAAGAAAAATTAATTTACCAAGCTCGCCATAGCTATATTTTGTCTCAAAAAGAGCTGCGTAGAGAACTAGAAATAGTCTGCACTACTAAAGCAGGAGAAGAAATTTGGGTAGAATTTTCCTGTTCGGCAATTCAGACAGAATTAGAGGGACTTTACGATTTCATTTATATAGGTAGGGACATCACAGAACGCAAACAACAAGAAATAGAAATTCGCCGGTCTTTGGCAAAAGAGCAAGAACTCAGACAGGTAAAATCTCGTTTTTTCTCGATGATTGCTCACGAATTCGGCAATCCTTTAAGTACAGTATTGTTTGCTACTAAAATTCTCCAAGACTACGGCGACGACCTCACCCACGCGGAAAAACAACAATACCTGCAACACGTTAAATCAGCATCTCAACAAATGGCTCAGCTATTAGATGACGTGCGGTTGCTCAGCAGCGCCGAAGCAGGAAAACTCGAATTATATCCCGTACCAGTCAACTTAAAAAAATTTTGCAGCGAGTTAGTAGAATCAATTAAAATTAGTTATGGAAAAAATCATACAATTAATTTTATTTATCAAGAATTAGTTACGCCCGCGACACAAAATGATATCGACTCGCAGGAAACGCAACAGTTGCCCGCACTAGATCCCAAATTGTTGCGGCACATCTTGACAAATTTGCTGTCAAATGCGGTCAAATATTCGCCCCTCGACAGCCATATTTATTTTGAATTAAATTGTCAGAATAATGAAGAAGCTAAATTTAAAATTAAAGATGCAGGCATTGGCATTCCTCTAGAAGACCAAGAACAACTCTTTGAATCTTATTATCGAGCCAAAAATGTCGGAAAAATACCGGGTACAGGACTGGGTTTATCGATAGTCAAGCAGTGTGTAGATTTGCACGGAGGTCAAATCGAATTTTCCAGCAAGATAGGGTTAGGCACTACCTTTTTAGTCAGAATTCCCTTTGAGAAACAGAGATAAATAGATTCACTTTCGATAATTAGATCCAGAGGGCGCATTCAACACTAAAAATCTCACATGAAAACCTTGTTAAAAAAACTGTTAGTTCCACACCACTTGGAGTACCTAGCACTGGATAAAAACTTTTTAATCCAAGAAATCTCTCTGCAAGTGCAGCGGTTTGCAGACTGTCCCGAAGAAGTAGTCGCCGGCAACGATGTTCGCATTCCCTTTCCAGAATTAGTGGGAACTGAAGAAATTTTAATCGATATTTTTGAAAAACGGTTGCCAAATTTTGAATTAAAAGCGATCACGCGACTATTAGAGAATGGTTCGCGGCTTTATTTTGATATGTATATTGTCGAGTTCACCAATGAGGAAAATCATCATAGATTAATTATATTTTTTCAAGACGTAAGCGACAGGATGGCTTTAGAACAAACTCTCGTCCAAGCTACCAATGAAATGGATATTTTATTGAGTACCTTAGCGGCTACTAATAATTATGTTGAAAAAATTATTAGTTCAATGGCCGAAGTTTTGTTGGTAACAACAGCATCGGGAAAAATTAAAAAAGTCAATCAAGCTGCTCAAGATTTGTTCGGTTACAGTGAATCAGAATTAGTAGGCCAGCAAATAGACACTCTTGCTGCTTTTGGCTCCTCTTTGCAAGCAGTTAGCCAAGATGAGCCTCAACAATCGCAAACTCACGCGGAAGTAATTTGCACGGCAAAAACCGGAGAAAAGCTAACAGTTTCGTTTTCCTGTACGGCGATTTCGACTGACATTAAAGGTATTTCTGGCTCTTTACCCGCCCTTCAAGATTTCGTGTACATCGGCCGCGATGTCACAGATAGACAGCGCGCCCGCCAGCGACAAATAACTCAGTACGTCGCCACTCGCATCCTGTCGGCATCCGAAACCATCAAAAAAGCTATAGCAGCAATTCTCCCCGTAATTTGCGACAGCTTGGGATGGGATACGGCCGAACTTTGGATGCCCGAATCTGGGGAAAAACTGCTGTCAGAAACTAAGAGAATAACTGCGGTTTCCGATCCCAATTTGCTTCGGTGCGTCGCCAGTTGGACAAAACGCTCAGTTTCTATCCCCAAGTTTGCCGAATTTACCGAACAAATGACTTGTGCGTTTGGCGAAGGATTACCCGGTTTTGTTTGGGCCAGCGGTTCCTCTCAGTGGATTGCCGATGTCACAAAAAGCGACAGTTGTATGCGCCGCGAAATCGCTGCTGAAGAAGGACTACACGGAGCTTTTGGTTTCCCAATTTGGGGCGACTATGACCCTGAAAATTCTGCAAAGTCTGTGTTGGGGGTGATGATTTTATTCAGCCGCGAAGTGCAGTGTTTTGATGAAGAATTGCTCCAGATAATGGCAACTATCGGCTCCCAACTAGGTCAATTTATTAAGCGTAAGCAAGCGGAAATAGCTTTGCGGGAAAGCGAAGAACAACTGCGAGACTTATTTGAAAATGCTACTGATTTGATTCAAAGTATTGGAGAGGACGGTCATTTTTTGTATGTAAATCGGGCTTGGCGAGAAACTCTGGGCTACAGCGAAGCAGAAATTGATCAAATGACTGTTTTTGATATCATTCATCCGAACAGTTCCCCCGAATATCTGGATATATTATATCAAGCTATCACTCAAAAAACAGTTAATGAAAATACATTATATCCAGACTCGATTGAACTAATATTTGTCACTAAACATCGTGAAAAGATTTTGCTAGAAGGTAGCATAAGCTGTAAATTTGCGGCAGGCTCGCTAGTAGCAATTCGCGCTATTTTGCGAGATATTACTGCTCGAAAAATGGCCGAAGACGCTCTAGCAAAATCTGTGTCCCTACTGCTAGCAACTTTTGATTCTACTGCGGACGGTATTTTAGCGATTGACAGGAGTGGAAAAATTGTCACTTTCAATCGACAATTTGTGGAAATGTGGGGCATACCCGATGAAGTGATGGCACTGCGAGACGACGCCACAACGATCGCCTTTGTCCTGAACCAACTCAAAGAGCCCCAAGCATTCCAAGAGAGAATAGAATCGCTTTACGATCAGCCAGAAGCCGAAAGTTACGACTTGTTGGAATTTCAAGACGGCAGGTTTTTTGAACGCTATTCGCAACCGCAGCGGCTGGGAGATACAATTATCGGGAGAGTCTGGAGTTACCACGACATTACGGAACGCAAGCAAGCAGAAGATGCCCTGCGGGAAGAACAAGAAAAATCAGAAAAGCTGCTGTTAAATATCTTGCCCAAGGCAATAGCAGAACGCCTCAAGCAAAACGAAACTACTATTGCCGAATACTTTCCTGAAGTGACTGTTTTGTTCGCAGACATTGTGGGGTTTACTACTTTGTCGGCCGTCATGAATCCGATCGACCTTGTGGAGATCCTAAATAAGATTTTCTCAGGATTCGACCTTTTGTGCGAACAGCACGGCCTAGAAAAAATCAAGACCATCGGCGACGCATACATGGCGGTGGGAGGGCTCCCTGAACCCAGGGCAGACCACGCAGAGGCGATCGCCCAAATGGCCCTAGATATGCAAGCAGAAATAGCCCGATTTAATGCTAGCCATAATAAATATTTTAGCATCCGCATCGGGATTCATAGCGGCCCGGTTGTTGCCGGAGTAATTGGCATAAAAAAGTTTATTTACGATTTGTGGGGCGACACAGTAAATATTGCTTCTCGCATGGAATCTCACGGTTTGCCTTGGCGGATTCAAGTCAGCGAAACTACTTATAAGTTATTGGAACACAAATATGTATTTCAGGAGCGGGGAACTATTGAAGTTAAGGGCAAAGGGGGAATGAAAACTTATATTCTCCTTGGCATAAAATAAGGCAGCTCATCATTCCTCAGTCATCTGGCTGATGACGAAAAGTGTTGCTAAAGTTAATTAGCAATACTTTTTGACCAAGACTAATGGAACTTGCTAATTTGTCGGCCAATTTACGATCGCCCGACGAAGCTGTCGATCGCCACCCTGTGACGGTTGATCCCTCAACTTCGCTCCCAGAGGCGATCGCCCTGATGCGTCGGGCGATCGACCCTTGCCCACTGCCTAATGCCCCTGCACTTCCCGACTCAAACGAAACTTTAAAAGCATCGATTAGTTGCGTCTTAGTTGTCGATGAAAATCAGCTAGTCGGACTGCTAAGCCCGGAAGATGTGCTGAACTTAGCCGCGGCCGAATACGGATGGCAAGGCATGAAAGTTGCCGAGGCAATGACGCGGAATTTAATTGTCTTACAAGAATCAGAATTTACAGATATTACTACCGCATTCAAGCTATTTTGTCAATACTCGATCGATTGCTTGCCAATTGTAGATGAACGGGGCCAGCTCGTAGGTTTAATCAGTGAAAAAAGTATTCGCCCAGCAATGTATAGCTGGATAGAGGCACTGCATCAAGAAGTGGCAAAACTCCAGGAACAATGCGAACTGTTAGAGGGTAATTGTGAACTAGAAAAAGTCAGCGATCGCCAAAATGCCGAAAATGCCATGCGGCAGAGCGAGGCGCGCTACCTGGCGATTGTGGAAGACCAAACCGAACTGATTTGCCGCTACCTCCCCAACGGTAAAATAACTTTTGTCAATCAAGCTTACTGCCGTTATTTCGGCCTGCAGCAGTTCGACTTACTCGGCAAATGCTTCATGTCGCTGCTGCCAGAAGGAGACCGAGAAATTTTTCAACAGCAATATACTTCTGTGTCTCCCGAAAACCCTATTTTTACCTGCGAACATCGAGTAATTTTGCCGAGCGGGGAAATTCGCTGGCAGCAGTGGATCGATCGGGCTATATTCAACGAGAGCGGACAAATCGTCGAGTATCAAGCAGCAGGCCGGGATGTCACTGATCGCAAACAAGCAGAAATCGCTTTGCAGCAGCTCAATACAGAGTTAGAACGGAGAGTGCAGCAGCGGACACAATGGTATGAAATGGCAGTATCGGCCGGCAAAGTGGGGGTTTGGGACTGGAATTTGGAAACCGACGAAATCTACATTGCTCCGTCTTTGAAAGCTTTGTTGGGCTATCAGGACGCAGAGATTCCTAACCGCATGGAAAATTGGGCGTCTCACGTTCATCCCGACGATCAAGTTGCCGTCGCCGAAGCAGTAAATGCTTATCTAGAGGGTGTGACAGAAATTTATGAAGTAGAACACCGGATGGTGCGTAAAGACGGCAGCACCTGCTGGATACTTGCCCGCGGCAGCGCGATCCGATCGCCTTCTGGCAAGGCATTACGCCTGACTGGCACTGACACCGACATTACCGATCGCAAATTGACCGAAGAAAAACTTCAAAACTCCGAAGCCGAACTGCTGGCGCTGTTTAACGCCATGACGGATATCGTGCTGGTTTTCGATGCAAGCGGTCGCTACCTCAAAATCGCCCCCACGGCTCCCGAACTGCTGTACAAACCTGCTCCGGAAGTGCTGGGCAAAACCCTCGCCGAAATCTTCCCAGAAGCGGAAGCTAATTTTGCCCTCGCCCACATTCGCCAAACATTAGCATCTGGGGAAACCCACAGAGTTGAATACAGCATGGAAATTGGCTGCAAATTATTTTGGTTTGATGCCAGTATTTCGCCACTGGATTGTGATCGGGTGATGTGGGTAGCCCGAGACATTACCGCTCGCAAACACGCAGAAGCTGCATTGCAAAAGAGTGAGGAAAAGTTTCGCAACTTATTTGACGATGCTCCGATCGCGCTTGGTTTGGCAACCGTGCGCGACTACCGCACGATCAAAGTGAATGAAGCTCACCGCCAGATGTTGGGCTACAGCGATTCGGAGTTGGCTAGCATGACTTTTAGTGAACTCACGCATCCAGAAGATGTACACGCAGATGTAGAGGAAGTCAAGCAGTTGATCTGCGGCAAGATTTCTCGCTTCCAAAGGGAAAAACGCTTGATTAAGAAGAATGGCGAGCTGATGTGGGCAAACTTAACGGTGACGCTGATCCGCGATCGCGAGGGCATTCCTCTCTACAGTATGGGGGCGATCGAAGATATCAGTTATCGTAAGCGAGCAGAAATGGAATTTCAGCAGTTAAAAGAACGCCTGCAATTTTTGCTGGGTTCTAATCCGGCGGTAATTTTTACCGCCGCACCGACGGGGGACTTTTGTACTACTTACATCAGCGACAACGTTCAGACAATCGTTGGCTACTATCCCCAAGAATTGTTAGCAGATTGTAAATTTTGGTCGAGCCGGATTCACCCTGAAGATAGGCCACAATTTCTAGTAAATTTTTTGGATTTGTCCGAGGAAAGAAATTGCATTTGCGAGTATCGTTTTCTACACCAAGACGGAAGTTACCGCTGGCTAAGGACGGAACTAAAATTATTGGTTGACAGCATGGGCATTCCGATCGAAATTATTGGTTATGCCGCTGATATTAGCAATTCTAAATACGCCGAACTCGCTAGAGGGCAGCAGTTCGAGCAAGAACGGCTTGTGGAGGCGATCGCCCGTCGTGTCCGCCAGTCTTTGCAATTAGAGGAAATTCTTAACACCACGGTTGCCGAACTCCAGCAAGTATTATTAGCCGATCGAGTTTTGGTTTATCAACTTTTACCCAAAAGCGGCGGGCGAGTCATTGCTGAAGCCGTGGCAGAAGGATGCAGCCAACTCATAGATAGATGTTTTGGCGAAGAGGTTTTTCCCCCTGACAGTTATCAGCTTTATTTGCAAGGGCGAATTTCTGCAATTTCCGAACTGGATTCTCCCAGCATTACACCTTGTGTGATGGAGTTTATGAAACAAATTCAAGTTAAGGCAAAGTTAGTAGTGCCGATTATTCAGCACAGCAAACTTTGGGGATTGCTGATTGCCCACCAATGCGATCGACCTCGTGATTGGAAAGAATGGGAAATCAATTTATTTCAGCAGTTGGTGAATCAATTGGCGATCGCCATTCAGCAATCTCTACTTTACCAGCAACTGCAAGCTGAACTGAGCGATCGCAAACAAGCGGAAGCAAATTTGAAAAACTCCCTCAGAGAAAAAGAAATTTTGCTCAAAGAAATTCACCACCGCGTCAAAAACAACCTCTGCGTAGTTGCTAGCCTGTTAGAATTGCAATCGAATACAGTTGCAGATCCGCAAGTAAGCAAAATGTTTGAAGAAAGTCAGAATCGCCTTTATTCTATGGCTCTGATTCACGAAAAACTGTACCGTTCGACTAATTTAGCGCAAATTAATTTTGGTGAATATCTCGAAGATTTGGTAAGTAATTTGTTTCACTCTTACAATATTAGCAACAACCAAATTCAGTTGCAGGTATTAGCTGAGCCAATTTCCCTAAATCTTGAAACCGCTACTCCCTGCGGTTTAATTGCCAATGAATTGGTTTCAAATACGCTGAAACACGCTTTTCCTGATGGCACAACTGGTACAGTTAGTGTAGAATGTTATCAAACGGGCGATCGAGAAATCAACCTCTTAGTTAAGGACAACGGCATTGGCTTTCCTCAAAACTTAGATTTTCGGAAAACTCACTCGATGGGGTTTCAAGTTGTCTGCACTTTAACCGAGCAGTTAGAAGGAACTATCGAAATATCCCGAGAATTTGGTACATCCTTTCACTTAAAATTTAACGAATTAAACTACTTTCAAAGATTGTAACAATATGAGTTTTGACGAAAAACTAATTAAGATTTTGATTGTCGAAGACGAACTGTTAATTGCTAAAAATTTATCCCCAAAACTAGAGAAATTGGGATATCAAATCGCCGATATAGTTTCTTCAGGAGCGGATGCAATCCAGCGCGCCCACGAACTAAGACCCGATTTAATTTTAATGGATATAGTTATCAAAGGCGACATTGACGGCATAGAAACAGCAGAAATAATTAATCAAGAATTAGATATACCAATTATCTATACAACTGCCTATGCTGACGACGAAACTTTGCAGCGAGCCGAAAATACTGGTTCTTACGGCTACCTACTCAAACCTTTTAAAGAAAGAGAAATGCACGCCACTATCAAGATAGCATTGAGCAAACATCAAGAAGCAGTCAGGTTGAAAAAATTAATGGCGTTGGCAGCAGAAAAAAGCGCAAATAGATCGCGCTTTATTTCAATGGCTTACCACGATTTAAACACTCCTTTAACTACCATACAGTTATCGGCTGAAATGTTAGAAGATAGCGACTTGCAGAGAAACCCTGGAACTAGCAATAAAAATGTTGACCGAATTAAAAAAGCCGTCAGTAATATGAGTGGGCTGCTGGAAGATATTTTAATGCTTAGCAAAGCAGAATCCGGGAAAATTTCCTTAAACTTAAATCCGATCAATGCGACGGATTTATGCAATTCTATTTTAGAAGAACTGCAACCTATCGTCACCGACAAACACCTACTATATTTCCGCAGTCACACAAATCCGCTGCACGCCAATCTCGATGCCAAACTACTGCACCACCTTCTGACTAATTTGCTTTCAAACGCTATTAAATATTCTCCCAACGGTGGGAAGGTCAGTTTAGACTTAAGCTGCGAAAACCAACAAATAATTTTGTGCGTTCGAGATGAGGGAATTGGGATGACACCGGAATATCAAGGAAAACTATTTCAGCAGTTTGAACGGGGTGCTAATGTAGGCAAGATTAAAGGATCGGGTTTGGGACTCTGCATTGTCAAACACATCGTTGACCTGCACGGCGGTACAATAAGTGTGGAAAGTGCGATCGACAAAGGTACTACATTTATTGTCGCGCTGCCTTTTTTAGTCATTAGTGATTAGTCATTAGTGATTAGTCATCTATCCTTCTTCCTTCTTCCTTCTTCCTTCTTCCTGACATCCGTTACAGAATGCGTTGCCGAACTTCCTTCTGCCATAAATCGATGGGGAGACAAAAGTGCGATCGCCCTATCTTCTTCTCCCCCCGCCGCCTTCGCAAATCGCTCAGCCAAAGCAGGTACAATAGTCAAAGGATTGCTGAGACCAGAAAAAACGTGCAATCCAGGGCGATCGGCGATCGGCCCCACTACAGGCAAATTATCCGCGCTGAATGCCACACTACACTCGTGCCAACTTGCCGGTAAACCTGCCAAATCAGGCAAAACCTTGCTGATTCCTGCACGAATTGCCGTTTCGCTGGTTTCGCGATCGACTTTAGCATTCAAATCGCTCAAAGTGCGCGACAATTGCCCGATCCGCAAACTCCCATCATTAAATTGAATTGCACCCGAATCTAAAATCGGTGGCTGTAACTCTTTACCAGGTTCATCCCAAAGAAAATCCACCTCATTTTTACTAGATTTAGCTTCCAATTCAAAACGTTTTAATACCGCAGGCATCACCAAAGTCCTGAGTTTCAAATCCACAGGTGCAGTTTCCAAAATCTCCGTGCGAGTAAAATAAACTCCCACAGAAACACCCGCAGCTTTCAGCAAACTCCGACTCCCACCTCCAGCACAAATAACCGTATTTTGGCAGGTATAACTTTCCTGTGCCGTTTTGACTCCCGAAATCCGATTGCCCTCTTCTATAAACCCAATTACTTCAGCAAATTCTATAGTTCCTCCCAACCGCAGAAACCCTTGACAATAAGCTTTATTTGTGGCAGTCGGCGAAATGTGACCGTGACGCACCGTCAGAGCTCCGGCGATCGCACTTTTATTCAGCAAAGGTTCCAACTCGCCAGCTTCTGCAACGCTCAAAAGCTGCGGAACAATCGCAAAATGCGCGTAATTAGACGCCACTTTTTCGGTATCATTGCCCGCATCAATTGTCAGCAACAAATCTAACTCGCGAAACTCAGTATCAGCTTCTAATTGGGCAGATAAATGGCGGTGGCGTTCGATACCTTCCCGACACAATTGCCGAGTTAAATCAGTCGTTCCCGACCAATAAGCCAAGCCGCCATAACTAAAACGAGTAGCATTTTGCATGGTAGCATCTCGTTCCAAAAGCAGCACAGCAAAACCTTTTTTTGCCAGTTCGTAACTCAGTGCCACACCAGTAATGCCGCCGCCGACAACAATCCAATCGTAACTTTTCATGGGCAACTCAAAGGGAAGGAAAATATCATGCTTAGATTTTAGCTTAGTTTTTTCCGAACAAATCGAAAAACCTCTACCTACAGGAAGAGGCTGCCTGCGATCGCCCTAACTGAAACTTCCACCCGTCGGGAGATGTTTGTGCAGGGATATTTTTCGTTCAATAGTAGGAATTAGAGTCAGCAAAAAATTAGAAATACCAGAGAGGTTTTTATGAGTATCGACAAACCAGGCAAAGATATGGAGCGCACGGTCAATCCGGGCGATCGTATTTCCGACGAACCGCAAACCATTGAAGAAAAAGCACAGCAACTGGCGGTAGACCACGTACCCGACATCGTGGGAGATGTTGTTACAGTTCCAACTTATGTGATCGTCGAAGAACCCGATGGGGAAAAGAAAGCTTTGCACCACGTCAAAGACGCCGACGAAATTTCTGACGTAATTCGGCAGGCCCGCGTTGACGAAAATGGCGAACGGATTTGGGATTAAGTTCAATCCAATAAAAACGGCTTTGTTGTACAAAATTTATCGCTAGAAATCATGGAAACAAATCAAAGAAATAGTACCCCTTATCCCAATATTCCGCCGATTCTAGAAAGTGACGACAGAGAGTATCGCGACGCCGGCATTACGAGTACGCTTTCAGTTGCAGGCCATCCCATCCACCCCATCATCGTCATCTTTCCGGTAGCCTTTTTAGTAGGAGCCGCGGGCACGGACATCGGTTATTGGCTCACAAGCGATCCGTTTTGGGCCAGAGCTTCGGTTTGGCTGATGGGTGTCGGTTTTGCTGCGGGGATTTTGGCAGCAATCACGGGCTTTTTAGATTTTTTCAAAGTTAAAAGAGTGCGCGATCGCAGTGCCGGTTGGTTGCACATGGGCGGCAATGTGGCGGTTATGGTACTTACCCTGATTAACTTGCTGTTGCGACAAGGAAATCCGGCTGAGCCGATCGTATACACAGGTTTAGCTATATCGATCGTCGTGGCAACCTTGCTGGGCATTACAGGCTGGTTCGGCGGCGAACTAAGTTTTCGCCACAAAATCGGCGTCATCGGCCCTACCAGTCATAATTCCTAGGTTTCTGACCATTTTTAGTAGAGAATTCCGTCCCTCTTCATTGGATAATTTAGGACAAAAATCTTGACTACAAACTTAAAGATTGTCCCAGCCAATTGAGATAAGCATCGCTGCCAGCGATAATAGGAATAGCAATAATTTCGGGAACTTCATAGGAATGGAGTTCCTGAACTTTTGTTTTTAAAGCCTCAAATTTAGCCAAATCAGTTTTAATCACCAACTGCCACTTTGACTCGGAATGAATCTCGCCTTGCCAACTATAAATCGAGCGAATTGGTGACAAACTCACACAAGCAGCCAGCTTGTTTTCAACTAGAGATTTTGCCAGATTCTCCGCCTCCACCTCCGATGCCGCAGTTACCAGCACCACCCCAAAATTAATTGTCATAGTCATCAGTGAACAGTCAATCGATTTTAGATTTTAGATTTTAGATTTTAGATTTAAGCATTGACTTGCACGAGATAAATTCGGGGGCTCCTTTATCGGATACAGGTTTTTTCTTTCTCCACAGATGAATCCGGGGGCTTGTATCCTGGATGCTTTCGGTCAACAGTCAACAGTCAACAGTCAACAGTCAACAATCAACCGTTAATCTCATTAACTTCCCAAGAATTGACTTTGCCAGCCCCAGCTAAGGAAAAATAGCGCCTAGTAGATTCTGGCAAAATAGCTCCCGTCAACAAAGCATTATCTAAATTAGCTCCTATTAACGTCGCCTCGCTCAAATCTGCCGCCATCAAATCTGCTTGACACAACTTTGCCCAATTCAGATTTGCCCCTCTCAAACAACTTCCCCTCAACTTAGCCCCGGTTAAGTTTGCACCCGCCAACTTCACCCCACGCAACTGGGCCGCGCTGAAATTCGCCCCCGCCAAATTCGAGCCTTCCAAATTAGCTCCCATGAGTTTAGCTTCGCTCACGTTAACGCCGCTCAAATCTACACCGCAGAGATTTACCCCTGTCAACTGCGCTCGCCGCAGACTGACTCCGGTTAATTGAGCTCCAAAAAGTTTTGCACTATTGAGCCTTGCACCGTAAAGGTTTGCCCACTTAAAATTAGCGCCCGTCAAATTCGCGCCCAGTAAGTTAACTAATTGCAAGTCGGCGCTGCACAAATTGGCATTCCACAACACAGCACCCCGCAGGTTGGCGCTAGTTAAAGTTGCGCCGCTTAACTTTACTCTGGGCAATTTTGCTTTTACCAAAAAAGCTCCACTCAAGTTAGCTTTTGTCAAATCTGCACCCGAAAGTTGGGTTTCGCCCATTTTGGCAAAAGTCAGATTTGTTCTTTGCATCTGTGCATCTTTGAGTGTTGCTTTGGTGAGAAACGCTCTGCTGAGGTTCGCCCCGGAAAGATTAGCTCGCGAAAGGTTGACTCCGATTAAGATTGCTCCGCTGAGGTCTTTCCCGCTGAGGTCGGCTCCAGTAAAGTCTCTTTCTCCTTTTTCGTAATTGTTGAGCAGTTCACTAACTTCCATAGGGCATCATACCTTCTATGATTGGGGGGTTTCGATCCAGAAATCTTTACTGTTAAGGTTGTTTCAGAAAGGAAACTGTTTCAGAAAGGAAACTGTTTTAGCGTTTGCCTCAAACGGTATAAATTTCATTAACATCACTTTCTGTTTAAAGGCAATCTCTTAATAAAGATTTTATATCTTCCACGCGGTAGCGATCGCGCTTTCGGTATTTTTGAATTAAAAGTTAATGTTTCTTGACATAGAAAGTCATTCCTTAAGGCTCAACCGTAATTCGCAACTTCAGGCGCAGCGTGCCCTTGAATCCTGCAGGAGGTTGCCAGGAACTCAAGGCCCTCTTGAGAGCTTCTACGGCGTCTGTTGCTTGCAGCGTCGAGGTTTGAGTATCTATCGCCACTCGGGCAACGCGGCCGTCTTGTACCAATAACTCCCACACCGTTTCACCGCTAACCCCCGCCGGGAGATTAACCGATTGCAGGTATTGAGTCAAAGCGGCGATTGCCCCGGCATCCAACCCTTCGGCGCTAACTACTTGGAGGCGAGAGACCAAAGACTTCGGGCGTTGCGACTCACCGTAACCGGGCTGCCGCGGCATAGCAGGAGCTGGACTCACCGGTGCCGGGCGGGGAGTCAAGGTAACGCTGCGAGTGCCACCCCTAGTTTGCTCTGCCCCCTCCGACTCGAAAATACCTTCATAGCTGACACCCTGCGGCAATTCCACAGGCACTTGCACGCGGCGACGAGATCCATCTGGGGCGACTCGCACTTCTTCGCTCACAGCCACAAAAGCCGTGTATTCCGAAAGCAACCGATAAGTCAGAGCAGTATTAGTTACAGCTTCCACCAGAGATTTAGTCTCGCCACCAAACATTTGATTCATTAAATCTTTAATGCGCGATCGACCCCAAAGCTGAGCTACCCCCGAATTGCCAAAATCCGTAGCGGTTGCTGCGACTGATGTTGACTCCCGCTGCCGCCCGCCGCCGGATGGAGCAAAATTAACAGGTAAAACTTGCTCGTAAGTTTTGCCGCCCGCAAGAGTGCCGCGGATGCGAAGTTGGCCGTTAGTTCGATCGGTCTTTTTGCCAAACAAAACCAGTGGCCCACTCGCAAACAAGTCTGGAGGTGCGATCGGATAAATCTGCGGTTTTTCCCCCATTCCTTCCCAACTAATTTGAATATTAGTCAATACCGGACTATTAATTTCCCGAAAAAACTTTTCTGCTGCTTCTGCCGACGGTTCATCTTGACGAATTACCTGAGACGTGCCTCTTCCCACTTCCGCCAAACGGTTGAGCAAAAACCGATTCACCGAACCGCCAACACCAAAACTATAAAGTCGATTTCCAGGTTTCAGACTCTGCTGAACCAGAGCCAGCACTTCATTTTCATTGCCAATGTAACCGTCAGTAATTAATACAATACTCCGCAGCCTTCCCGTTGCCGCCGCCGGAAAATTCATCACTGTTTGAAGGCCGTTAAACAATTCACTGCCACCGTTAGCCTGCAATTTGTCGATATAATTAATTGCTTTTTGTCGATTTTCTGGAGTATTTGCTAAAGGAGTTGTTGAAAGCGCTTTAGCAGTGTTTGCAAAATCAATAATAGTAAAAGTATCGTTGGGATTGAGCCCTTGAATGAAGCGGCGCATCAACTCCTTAGATTTTGCCAGCGGTTCGCCCTGCTGAGAACCGGAAGTATCCATCAGGAACACCACATCTTTAGGTACAATTTCATTAGTTTGGTAGTTTAAAGCCGGAATTAAATAAGTAGCAAAATGACCGCCCCGCTTGTCCGATTGAGTCAAAATAGTTGCCCGAGTATTTTCGCCCGCGACTCGATAGCGCAGAATTAAATCTTTATTGGGAATTGTGTCTGAATTGGCTAATTGGACTTGCACAATATTGCCGCTGCGGTCAGTTGTAATTTGATGGGAAGTAGAGCGGACATCGCCGATCGCAACTCCGGCATCTATTTCTACCGACACAGCAATATTGTGACCAGATCGCGTTCCCGGAGGCAAAACAGGCGGGTTAATGCGATCGGCAGCAGAACTATAGCCTCCCCTTGCTAAGGGGGGGGTCAGATTTCCCGAAATATAACGCGGCCCAACCACCATTGGAAACACAAATTCGTAATCGCCACCGGCAAACTTGAGACTTTCCGTGTAGCGAATCGTAACTTCAATTTTTTCTCCTGGTTTGATATTAACGAGAGACTGAGTAAAAATATTGTCGCGTTCTTGTTCCAACAAACCAGCAGTCCTGCCTTGCTTTCTGGCTTGTTCGTAAATTTCCAAAGCTTCCTCGCGGCGTTTGATATCAGCTTTAATAATTCGTGAGCCTATTTTAATTTCCATATCATCCACCGCCGCTTCGTCGGGCAAAGGAAATACATAAACAGCTTCTATAGATTCAGGAAAAGGATTTTCAAACTTCTGAACAACTTCGACGCGGGAGATATTGCCAGCTATTTTGGCTTTAACTTCAGTCTGCTTGAGAGGAAAGACTTGTTCTGGAGTAGTATTGGGAGTTTTGACGAACAAACCGCCGACTCGACAGCTAGTTTTGGGCGATCGTCCGCCATTGCAATTAACATCGTTACTAGCGATGATTTTCGGCGACACAGACGAATAATTTTTTCCAGGATCTTTTGCTCGCGCTGCATTGGGAGCGAGCCACGCGCTACACTCGTTAGCGAAGCCCTCGAAGAGGATCGCAGCGAGCAATGCCATACCAGTACAAAGCAACCGTTGAGGGGATAGAACGCAGACAAACTTCATAGCTGTTTTTTTAGCAGACTTGAGGTGCTTTGTTTACCATGACTTTACCCTTTGCAAAACGTTCCTGAGTTAGCTTTTTGGGAAAAATGACTGAGCGCGTAGGGCTGATTTTTGATTGACTCCACAGGCGCTAATCGGGGACTGGAACTTTTGTCTAGACTGCTGTGGGCTTCCATCCGTATTGGGGTGAGGTCGGTTGGGGCGATCGTCGGCGAACCCAACCTAGAAGATTGTATGATAGTTAAATAATTAAATCACTCTAACCTCAACCTCTCAATCTCTAATAAATTGAAAAAGCCATGAATTTTATTAACCCCAAAACCGACTTTGCATTTAAAAAAATATTCGGCTCTGCTGACAGCAAAGACATTTTGATTAGTTTCTTAAATGCCATCCTCTACGAAGCGCAGCCAGTTATCGAAGATTTAGAAATTCTTGACCCTTATTTAGCTCCCAAAATCAAAGGAGTCAAAGATACTTACTTGGATGTTAAAGCTAAAATTGGTGGCAGCAAAACAGTGATAATTGAAATGCAGGTATTGAATGTAGAATCCTTTGAAAAGCGGATTTTATACAATGCTACCAAAGCTTACTCAGTGCAATTGAAAAGCGGAGAAAACTACAATCTGTTAAATCCCGTGATTGCCTTGACGATTACAGATTTCCAAATGTTTGAGCATCTGGAAACAGTGATTTCGCGGTTTTGTATCAAAGAAAAAAACAATCGGGTCGAGTATTTGGCGGATGAATTAGAATTTGTATTTGTTGAGTTGCCCAAATTTGACAAGACTTTAGCAGAATTAGAGACTCTGACTGACAAGTGGATATATTTCATGAAAACCGCTCGGACTTTAAGGTCTGTGCCGGAAGAGTTGGGAAATGTACCGGAACTCCGCAAAGCTTTTGCAATTGCCAATGAAGCGAATCTCGATCCGGATGAATTGGAAGATTTAGAAAGGCGAGAAATTTTTATTCAAGACCAGCGCGGGGCAATTACCAAAGCTACCAGAATCGGGATAGAACAAGGAATCAGACAAGGCATCGAACAAGGCATCGAACAAGGCATTAAACAAGGAAATGTGACATTAATTGTTCGTCAGTTGGAGCACAGTGTCGGCGTGCTGTCGCCGGAGATTCAAACTCGCATCGCTCAGTTATCCGCTCAGCAATTACAGAGTTTAGGAGAGGCGCTATTAGACTTTGCCAGTGTGTCAGATTTGACAACTTGGTTGCAAGCACATAACAATCGTCAATAATTTGGTCAAATGGGTGTAGGGGGCAATCCCCCGTGGTTGCCCTTATGGATTACCTATGTCACATTTGAGTCTGACCTGACATTGAAACATCTAAAGTCGAAAATCCTATGAGCAAATTTGTGTTTGTGACTGGCGGCGTGGTTTCCAGCATCGGCAAGGGTATTGTCGGTGCTTCCTTGGGCCGCCTATTGAAGTCGCGGGACTATTCTGTCTCGATTTTGAAGCTAGACCCCTATATTAACGTTGACCCCGGCACTCTCAGCCCGTTTCAGCACGGAGAAGTTTTCGTGACGGAAGACGGTGCGGAAACTGACCTGGATTTGGGGCACTACGAGCGTTTTACCGATACTTCCATGTCTCGCCTCAATAGCGTCACCACGGGTTCCATTTATCAAGCGGTGATCAACAAAGAACGCCGCGGCGAGTATCAGGGGAGTACGGTGCAGGTGATTCCGCACATCACTAATGAGATTAAAGAGCGAATTCACCGAGTAGCCAAAAATACTAATCCCGATATCGTGATTACGGAAATCGGCGGAACAGTGGGAGATATTGAATCTTTGCCATTTTTGGAGGCAATTCGCCAGTTTCGCAAGGATGTCGGCCGGCAAAATGTTGTGTATATGCACGTGACGCTGATACCTTGGATTCCTTCGGCTGGGGAGATGAAAACTAAACCGACTCAGCATTCGGTGAAGGAATTGCGGTCGATCGGCATTCAACCAGATATTTTAGTCTGTCGGTGCGATCGCCCCCTGTCTTTGGGCATGAAACAGAAATTGTCGGAATTCTGCAACGTCCCGGAAGAATGCGTCATCACATCTCAAGATGCTAAAAGTATCTACGAAGTACCCCTGATGATGGAACAGGAAGGTTTGGCCCAACAAACGCTCAATTTACTACAAATGGAACATCGCCAGCCAGATTTGCATCAGTGGCAAACTTTAGTCAACAGGCTTTACAGTCCCAATCACAAAATTGATATTGCTTTAGTTGGCAAATACGTGCGGTTGAACGATGCTTATCTTTCGGTAGTCGAAGCTTTGCGACACGCGGCAATTGCGATCGGCTGCGACCTAAATTTGCACTGGATTAACTCAGAAGATTTAGAATCGGGAAACCTCGATAATTATCTCAAAGATATCAACGGCATTCTTGTACCGGGAGGTTTTGGGGTTCGGGGAGTGGACGGCAAAATAGCGGCGATCGAATATGCCAAACACCATAAAATACCCTTTTTAGGATTGTGTTTGGGGATGCAGTGTGCTGTGATTGAATGGGCGCGCCACATCGCACAACTAGAGGATGCCAACAGCGCTGAATTTGACCCGGATACATCAAATCCGGTAATTAATTTATTGCCAGAACAGCAAGATGTAGTCGATTTGGGCGGTACAATGCGACTGGGTTTGTATCCGTGCCGTGTCAACCCAGACACGCTAGCTTTCAAACTTTATCAGAAAGAAGTGATTTACGAGCGGCACCGCCATCGGTACGAATTTAACAACGCCTACCGCAATCTTTTCTTAGAATCAGGTTATGCAGTCTCCGGTACATCTCCAGACGGCCGATTAGTAGAAATGATCGAATTTCCCAACCATCCCTTTTTCATAGCCTGCCAATTTCACCCCGAATTCCAATCTCGACCTAGCACCCCCCACCCCTTGTTTCAAGGGTTTATCCAGGCCGCTAGCATCCAGGGAAAGCAGGATGTTTTAGAAGATGAGGGTCGCGACTTGGTGGCTGGGAAAGTTGTCGCAAACTGATCTCATATCATGTGCGATCGATTAGTTCTGATATATTAGATGTCTGTAGGGGCGGTTCAGAGTAGACAATATTCAAATCGCCCCGACAATGGACATTACAAAACCCGCCCAACAGACCAATAGGATTTGATAGGGGTCGCACTTATCGGACTAGATATCGGGCAGCATTCTCAACGAGTGAAAGACCTCACCCCCCAACCCCTATACTAGGGCTGGGGGGCTAGTACCGCAAGGCAGAAGGCAGAAGGCAGAAGGCGGAAGGCAGAAAGCAGAAGGTAAAAATTTGATATTTTTACTTAACTTTTTACGGATTTCAAGGGTGATACCAGTTTCCCAAAAAAATGCAACTTTAGGCAACTTCCCAGCCCAGATAGTCATCAGTCATGCCCAATCTAAAATCTACAATCTAAAATCTAAAATGGTAGGAGTTGTCAAACTATCCTAAAATACCAGGAAACACAGGTTTGAGGAGGCTTTGTGGCTTATTGGAGCAAAATTACTTATGAGAAAAGTACATACATAATTGACCTTGACACTATTAGTGCTTTTTCTAGCGAACTGGATAACAAGCGTCTCACCTTTTGGCTGCCTAATAGCAGTCAGCCGATTATCCTCAATCCCCAAGGCAATTATGAGGCTTACAAGCAAGTTCTCGATTACCTCAAAAAAACCATTGATCGCAATTCGAGAGGTTCGTGGATTAAAATTCATTATGACCGCAAAGAATTTGCGATCGATATGAGTCGAATTAGCTCTTTTGCTTGCGAACAGAACGGTCGGCTAAGCTTTTGCCTGCCTGACAGCGCAACTAATATTATTATCCTCCGCCAAAACAACCCGGAAACTTATCAAGAAATTCAGGAATACATTAAAAATACGACTGGACAATCTCTGCCATGAAGCAGTAATTAGTCATTAGTCATTAGTCATTAGTTAGAAGCATGAACAATGAAGGATGAACGGAGGCTATGTTTAGTAACTCCTCACATTCATTTTATTTTTTTTAGCTAAAGTGCTTAGGTGGCACCCTAGTTTTAGATATTAAAAAAGCGCAGTAAAATGCGCTGCTTTTTTAAATTTTAACTATTGAACAAGCTGCCAAGCTAATTTTGCTGCCCCTACCATGCCTGCTTGATTGCCCAATTCAGCCACCAATAACTGTAAATCTTCGCGAGAACTCGGCAGTACACGTTGCTCAATTTCTTCTCGAACCTTCGGCAAGAAAAATTCTGCACCTGCACTAATTCCACCGCCGATAATAATAGCTTCCGGCGTCAAAATATAAATGAGACTTGCCAAACCGATACCCAGATAGCTCCCGTAATTTTGCCAAAATTCTAAAGCTTGGGCATCTCCAGACTTAGCTAAATTTGCTAATTCTATAGGTTCCAAACCCGTTTCCCGGCGAATGGCTTGCACCGAAACATACTGTTCTAAAGAACCGCGATTGCCGCTGTTGCACTCCGGGCCGTCGGGATTTATAGTAATCAATCCTAGTTCTCCGGCCGCGCCTTGATGACCTACAAATAGTTTATCGTCTAAGATAACTGCACCGCCGACTCCTGTACCTAAAGTTAGTAAAATTAGATTTTTAAAGTGCCTTCCTGCACCCAACCAAGCTTCTCCCAATCCGGCACAGTTGGCATCATTTGCTAATATTGTCGGCAGTCCGGTTTTAGCTTCTAACCAGTCAGCGAGGGGGACGTTATGCCAGTTTTTGAGGTTAATTGCTACTCTGGCTATGCGGCCGGTGGCATCTGCGGGGCCTGGAGTGCCGATGCCGATCGCACTTACAGCATTTTCGGTCGGATTCAGTTGTAAAATAGCATCGGTCATTGTAGCTAAAACTGCTTCTGGCGTTGCCGGTTGAGGGGTTGGGACAGTTAAGGATTGGTGGCAAATGCCGTCTTCGCTAAATCTGCCGAGTTTAATTGCGGTTCCGCCTAAGTCAATGCCGATTACTTGTGTCATTCGATTTGGGTTTGGGATGCAAGGATCTGGGATTAATCCTAATAGTATAAACCTATTGTAGGGTGCGCCATGCACCTCTTATCAATTAAGTTTCTAGTGAGGACTTCAGTCCTAAAACTCCTATTTTCACTGTATGATAATTAGCGACGGAAACTGCGCTTAATTCTTAATAGTATCATGCCGATCGCAATCCCTAGCAAAAATTCTGGATACAAGCGAGTTCGCCTATTGAATTTCGCCTAACTTACGTTGCGCTACCTCTCGGTTGTGCAAAGCATCGTGATAGTCTGGTTGGAGAGCAATTGCCTGGGTATAAGATGCGATCGCATCTTCAAATCTTCCTAAATTATACTGCTCATTCCCTCGATCGCACCACGCCTCAGCCTCTACATTAACTTCCAATTCTTCCCCCGCAGCCTCAGCGCCTCTGCGGTTCAATTCCCCAGAAAAACCCAAACCATCCCCAACAAACACCGCCTCAATCACCCTCCCCTTTGTATCCTCCTCCTCAACCTCCGGCAGCGGAAACCGTGTCAATATCTCCCGCCCAATTTGCCTCGCCACCTCTGACAATTCCCCGCTGCCAATTCTACCTAACAATACCAGCCGCTGCGCTAATTCCTGAAGCGATGCCACCGCATCCGTAGCAGCGGTATCATCATGTTCTCCCTCTAACAATCTTTCCCCAAACCGTCGCAGCCAAGCAGCCAATTCACCATCTTTAAGGCGTTTTGCGATTAAGAATCCCGCTACATCGCCTCGACTCCAGCCAGCATTCACCCCTTCCAGGATTTCCATGAATTTCGACTCGTATTCCGCGTCAGTTACGGTTGGGCGGATGGGGGTATTTCCCGGCGGTGGGGTGGGTGGGGTTGGGGTTCCGAACAGCCGCTGAATTAGTCGTTTGAAGAATTGCAGAATTTTGTTGAGCATTTGTGAGGTTGAGAGGGTGGGGTATTTTCTATTTTATAGCAATTATCAAAACTTGGATTACATATAGATTGTCCGCGATATCTGTAGGGACACGGCAATGCCGTGTCCGGGATTGCGATGCACCGCGAACAATCACATGAAGTAGAATTAATTAATTAGAATTAATCTACTTTAAAAGCGGATAATACAGTTCTCCTGTTGAGTTGATATAACCGGCCCGATCGCCCGCTAAATCCCCCGTTCCCATAAATACGTCAACTCTCCCCGCGCCTTTGATTGCACCGCCCGTATCTTGATCCAAAACGTACCGATTCACGGCATTTTGTTCGAGTTGTCCCGCCGCATTCGGGTAAGGGAGTTTTGTACTAATTAATGCTAGTGCACCGGGGGGCATTAAGGCTTTGTCGGTGGCGATCGACCTTTCGGCAGTTACTGGCACTCCAATGCTTCCTGTGGCTGGAACTCCATTAGTATCCCGGAAGAATACAAAGCTTTCATTTTTCGGCAAATACTTGTTCATATCTGCGGGAAAGTTGGTGAAATATTCCCTTAGTTTCGGCAAATTTAACTCTTCTAAAGTAAACTTTCCGTCTTTAACTAATTCTCGCCCGACACCTGTATAACTGTGACTGGTTTTGCCTGCAAAACCGACGGTCATCACACTACCATCTGTTAGCTGCAATCTCGCAGAACCTTGGACGTGCACGAGAAATGCCTGGAATCGATCGCGCAACCAAACTAATTCTAATCCTCGCAGCAATCCTTTACTTGCCTGCAAAGCATCTTCGCCTTCTAATTGCAATCTTGTCGGGTGAGGTTTCGGCCAAGATGCCATGTTTGGTGGCATCCGGTACAGGGGATAACGGTATTCGGAATTAGGCGTGCGAGATGCTGCGTAAGTCGGCTCGAAATAACCTGTAAATGCGACTGTTCCTTTGCCATCTTTGCCCGTAGATTTGTAAAATACAAATTCGCGCTTGACTGATTCCTGAAGTTGTGCGGGGGTTGTGGAACTGACAACTAATTGGCGGAATCGATCGAGGGAACGCCGAACTCGATCGCGCGTAACTCCTGCTACTGGATAGCGGCTGTAAGCAGTGGCGGCGGCCGATGTATTGAGATAGCGGAGGCTGTGGTCGATCGACCTTAACAGCAATTCTTTATCGCCCGGTTTGCCATTTTCGCCCCAGATTTGAGCGTCAAAGGCGATCGACTCCAACTCACTCGCTTGTAATTGATTTACACTCATTGGTTGCAGAGATGGAACTGCAACGGCGGGCACCGAAAAAGCGATCGCCAAAACGCAACAGGCGAGCGCTAATATCTGATAGCGGAAAATTTTGCTCAATTTCCAATCTTTCCTACTCAATTGATTATTTTCCTTATTCATCGAATCTCTCAACGCTAGAAGTAAATACCGGTTCCACGCGAATTGCGAGAACGCTGGTAGGCCGAACTACCATGTATTCGCCTTGAATATTTTTGATCGGGACATTAACAAATTCTGACGAATCTTGTTTGGGAACCAGAGTTTTATACCACTGTTGAAAATCTTGCAGCGTTGAAAAACGGATTTCTTCGCGGTGGCCGCCCTCAAGCAGCAGGTGTACGGAATATTCGCTGGGTGTTCTAGGCATAGGAGATGGGGAGAGTTGTTGCAGGACAATCTAAAATCTAAAATCTAAAATCTAAAATTGATGTGGTTGCCCTCAAGCAGCAGGTGCACGGAATATTCGCACTTGAGTTCTAGGCATATCTGTATTTCAGATTTTTGATTTTAAGCTTTTGGAACGATTCCATATTTTACCTCTTCCTCGGCGCATTCCCTCATCTAGTAGGTTGGATTGAGGGAGAGGGAGAGACGGGAGAGGGGGAGAGTGGGAGAAGCGGAGGGTGGGACAGACCGGAGAGTTGTTGCAGGAAAATCTCAATCTAAAATCTAAAATCTAAAATCTAAAATCGATTGACGGCGGCCCCCATCTGCGGCTACGCTGTGAAATTAAGGCTGCTTTGCTCAAAGAGGAAGCAGCCCACGTCGCTCAAAAATCTAGTTGCACTGCCCAAAGCTGCTACCAACAGCAATGGACAGCTACCGCCAAACTGAGTAAGCAGTATGGAGGCTAATGGAGAATTTTAACATTCTCTGTAGCCGCCCTGCTCTGTGTTAACGTGCGGGGCGGCTGGGTTTTTGGGTTTTCCTAGAAAACCAAAAACCAGGAGACCATATTATGTCACAGGAATTCCTACCTGACGATAACTTTTCCGCGCGTCCAAATGACGACTCAGCATTATCCGAACAGGAAGTCGTGCGGATCACGGTTGTCGGTTCCCGCGCAGCCGTGTTAGAAACCATCCACACCTTGTACCGACTAGGATTTGCCCAAGTCGGCGATTGGAGCCCGCCACAGCGAGGTGCAAAGCCGGGACAAGTGATAAGCGTACTCATTCGCCGATCGCGCAAAGCCTAAAAATAGGATCAAATGCGGTAGGGACACTCCAAGATCCCTTCTTCGTGTCAACAATCGCCTGAAACCATTGATAAATCTCGCTTTTAGCTAAGTCTAGATCCCCCTAAATCCCCCTTAAGAAGGGGAGTAGGGGTTGACTTTGAGAATACTCTTGTCCCACCCCCTACTCCCCTTTTTAAGGGGGGCTAGGGGGGATCTAGATTTAATACTCAAACAACAGTCTGTGATTGGGTTAGACGTTAAGTTGGCACCAATGGGTTCTTGGAGTGTCTCTACAATGATTAATCGTGCGGAATACAGGGATTGTGTATTTTAGAACACGATTTGACCGCAACACTTAAAATAGTCTTGATTTACCGATCGACTGCACCCTTTTCTCATCAATATTTCTGGTTAGCTGGGGGTGTCTGTGGGCCGGAGTTGCGAGGTTCTGCTTCCAAAATGCTGAGAATGGTGCACAATTTCAAATTAACAACAAAACTTGCACTATTTTGAGTAAGCTTTGGGGGGAACAGCTTAGAAAGCCTGTTTCTAAGACTGATGCAAAATATCAAATTAATCCTCCACCTTGTCCAATTACTAATTACGAACCTATGCCCCGTCGTCAAGACTTAAAAAAGATTCTTCTTATTGGTTCCGGCCCAATTGTTATCGGTCAAGCGTGCGAATTTGACTATTCAGGGACACAAGCTTGCAAAGCTTTGCGAGAAGAAGGTTTTGAAGTAGTGTTGGTGAATTCCAACCCTGCAACGATTATGACCGATCCGGAAACTGCCGATCGCATTTACATCGAACCTCTAACACCTGCCATCCTCGAACAAATCATTGCTAAAGAAAGACCTCAAGCAATTTTACCAACAATGGGCGGTCAAACGGCGCTAAATTTAGCAGTTGCCGTCGCTAAAAATGGCGTTTTAGAAAAATACAACGTCGAGTTGATTGGTGCTAAGTTGCCAGCAATTGAAATGGCAGAAGATCGGCTATTATTTAAGGAAGCGATGGCGCGAATTGGTGTCGCCGTTTGCCCTTCTGGAATTGCCAACACTCTCGACGAAGCCAAAGCAATTGGTCACCAAATCGGCAGTTATCCGTTAATTATTCGTCCTGCTTTTACAATGGGAGGCACGGGAGGCGGCATTTCTTACAATCAAGAAGAATTTGAAGAAATGGCACAAGGCGGGATTGATGCCAGTCCAGTATCGCAAATTTTAATCGAACAATCTTTGATTGGTTGGAAAGAGTACGAACTGGAAGTAATGCGAGATTTGGCAGATAATGTGGTGATTATTTGTTCGATCGAGAATCTCGACCCGATGGGCGTCCACACCGGCGATTCTATCACCGTCGCCCCGGCGCAAACTCTCACAGACAAAGAATATCAGCGCCTGCGAGATGCTTCGGTGAAAATTATTCGCGAGATCGGAGTTGAAACCGGCGGTTCCAATATTCAATTTGCCGTCAATCCTGTTAACGGAGATTTCATCGTTATTGAAATGAACCCTCGGGTTTCCCGTTCCTCCGCCTTGGCCTCGAAAGCAACTGGTTTCCCTATTGCAAAAATGGCGGCAAAATTAGCGGTAGGTTACAGCCTAGACGAAATTTCCAACGATATTACCAAGAAAACTCCGGCGTCTTTTGAGCCGACAATTGACTACGTGGTGACGAAGATTCCCCGATTTGCCTTTGAAAAGTTCCCCGGTTCCGAACCGACTCTAACAACGCAAATGAAGTCTGTTGGGGAGGTAATGGCGATCGGGCGCAGCTTCAATGAATCCTTCCAAAAAGCCCTGCGGGGATTGGAAACAGGCCGCGCAGGTTTCGGGTGCGACAAACCGGAAAAATTGCCGAGTTTGGAACAAATTCGCGCCGGATTGCGGACGCCAAATCCCGATCGCATTTTTACAGTTCGCCACGCGATGATGATGGGAATGTCGGTGGAAGATATCTTCGAGTTTACAGGAATCGATCCTTGGTTTTTGGATAAAATGCAGGAATTGCTGGAAACTGAGAAGTTCTTGAAACGAACGCGGTTGGAAGAGTTGACAAAAGAGACAATGTTTGAAGTAAAGCAATTGGGTTTTAGCGATCGCCAAATTGCTTACGCCACCAAAACATCGGAAGATCAAGTCCGCGCTTACCGTAAACAGTTAGGCGTAATTCCGATTTACAAAACAGTCGATACTTGTGCCGCTGAATTTGAAGCGTTTACACCGTATTATTATTCCACCTACGAGGCGGGAGCGGCAATTTGGGAATTGGGCGATGAAGAAAAGAAGATTTCGCCTGTAGGCCACAGTCTCGCGCCGGAGTCGGAAGTTTTGCCTTCTAGCAAACGAAAAGTGATGATTTTAGGTGGCGGCCCGAACCGGATCGGACAGGGAATTGAGTTTGATTACTGCTGCTGTCACGCTTCCTATTCCCTAGGAGAAGACGGCTTTGAGACAATTATGGTCAACTCGAACCCGGAAACGGTTTCGACGGATTACGATACGAGCGATCGCCTGTATTTTGAACCGCTAACAAAAGAAGATGTTCTCAACATCATCGAAGCCGAAAATCCGGAAGGAATAATTATTCAGTTTGGCGGACAAACCCCGCTGAAATTAGCGCTTCCTTTACAAAAAGCCCTCGAAAATCACCCCGATGTACAAACAAAAATCTGGGGAACTTCGCCGGATTCCATTGATACTGCTGAAGACAGGGAGCGATTTGAAAAGATTCTGCGGGAGTTGGATATTCAGCAAGCTGCTAACGGTTTAGCCCGTAGTTTTGAGGATGCTTTAATAGTAGCTCAACGGATCGGTTATCCGGTAGTGGTGCGACCGAGTTACGTGTTAGGCGGGCGAGCAATGGAAATTGTTTATTCCGATACGGAATTGGAACGTTACATGACCTATGCCGTGCTAGTAGAACCAGATCATCCGATTTTAATTGATAAGTTTTTGGAGAATGCGATCGAGGTGGATGTCGATGCGATCGCCGATGTTACTGGCAATGTGACGATCGGCGGTATTATGGAGCACATCGAGGAAGCGGGAATCCACTCCGGCGACTCTGCTTGTTCTATCCCTTACCAAAC
Source organism: Microcoleus sp. w2-18bC1 (assembly GCF_036700365.1). Lineage (NCBI taxonomy): Bacteria > Bacillati > Cyanobacteriota > Cyanophyceae > Oscillatoriales > Microcoleaceae > Microcoleus > Microcoleus sp. w2-18bC1. Next base: position 12,396 of record NZ_JAUBOS010000019.1, on the reverse strand, counting down.
GCTTCCTGATGCAGCTTTGGTAACAATCCGCCGCTGGACTGTAGAATTAGCAAAATCCCTGAAAGTCATCGGGTTGATGAATATTCAATTTGCTGTTCAAGGGGAAGAAGTTTTCATTTTGGAAGCTAACCCCCGCGCTTCTCGAACAGTGCCTTTTGTCTCCAAGGCGATCGGAGTTCCCTTAGCAAAAATGGCCTCGCGAGTCATGTCTGGCAAAACTCTAGAAGCTTTGGGTTTTACTGAAGAAATTATACCCACTCATGTTTCGGTAAAAGAAGCTGTATTGCCCTTTGCTAAGTTTCCGGGAACTGATACCTTGTTAGGGCCAGAAATGCGATCGACCGGCGAAGTCATGGGAATTGACACCGATTTTGGCAAAGCCTTTGCCAAAGCTCAATTAGGTGCTGGACAAATGATGCCGCTGTTGGGAACTGTGTTGGTTTCGATGCGCGATCGGGACAAACTAGCAGTTGTACCCGTTGTCAAGGAATTCTTAGAATTGGGTTTCAGAGTAGTCGCAACTCACGGAACACGCAAAGTTTTGCGAGAGCAAGGTTTAGAGGTAGATTTGGAATTGAAACTGCACGAAGGGCGGCCGAATTTGTTGGATTCGATCAAGAATGAGAAAATTCAACTAATTATCACCACACCTTCCGGCGAAGAATCTCGATCCGACGGCATCTTTATCCGCCGCACAGCTTTGACTTACAAAATCCCGATTATTACCACAATAGCCGGTGCCAAAGCGACAGCAGCGGGAATTCGATCGCTCAAATCCCACCCGATGGAAGTAAAAGCAATTCAAGACTATTACCCGCAAAATTAGACTGCGAAACACCCTATGTTTAGGGCGTGCAGTGTACACCTTACTTACAACGTAGGGTGTGTACCGCGCACCGCCCAAACCATTGGTCTCAACTTAAGGCAACACCCACACTCCGGCAGGGGTTTAAATCCCTGCCGGAGTGTGGGGTTAAGCGGTAAACATAGGGTGCGCGCCACTAAAACCTAATCTGCATCGGAATCCAAAACTTCGCCAGACAGCATCAACCTCGGCCAAACTAACAAGAAAAAACCCATCCAAGCTAATAAAGGAATCGCGACTAAAACAGTTATCCAAACAGTTTTTAATAAAAACCAACTACCGCTGATCAGGCTAGTACCAGTTAAAAGAATCGACCAAGGCTGGCACCACCAAGGTTTGTAACTCCAAGGACTCATAGCTTTTTGATTAGAAAGTTTTTTATCAGAAATAGATTTCATATTTTTAGTGATTGTTTATGGAGAATAGTCTGACTAGCTGGATTAACGGAAGTTAAACATTCATCACCTCTTCTGCTGTCAACGTTAATTCGGGAAAAGTCCGCGACACAATTCGTTCGCTGCCTTTAAACGCGCTTCTTTGATAGTTGCCATCTGCATCCAAAAGGTGAACAAATACAGTTGGAACTTTGGGATTTCCCAGAAATTCCCTGCTGCCAATTGCTAAATAATCGACAATCCAATACTCAGGAACTCGGAGGCGCCGATACTCGTCCAATTTGTCTATATAATCGTCCTCCCAATTTGTTGATGTCACTTCCACTGCCAATTGAATTGGTTCCCGCAATGCAGCATAAGCAGAACGGTTCGATCGCCACAAATCGCGATCGATGACGCTGACATCCGGCCTCCGCCCTTGTTCGATGCCGGTTTTACTTACAGTTCTGATAACGGCGGTATTTTTGACTACATAATTTAAACTTAGCCGTTTAATTTCATCTTTAAATGAGTCAGAGGTAAAATCAGCAACATCCTCATGATTTCTTGTGGAATTCATCTCTACAATTTCTCCATTTACCAGTTCATAGAGTCCATCTTCTGGACATTCTACAAGGAATTGGTCAAAGGTTAATTTTTGCGTGACTGTTGCAATCATAAGATTTATCCTTATTTTGCAGTAATACTATTAGTCTATATTACCACAGGCAGGAAGAAATTTGTTTTTGTGACGGCAGACATCCAATTCTCAAATCTAAAATATACAATCAAAAATCAAAAATCGATTCAGGTAAGTGGTAAAATGCGATCGCCCTAGCAATTTGCACTTAAATTTGTTACTGACTTGATACAGTAAAGTAACAAACCTAGAAATCGAGCCACTCCCAGGTCAACCCCGAACCATGAGACTAGACGAAGCCGTAGAATTTGCCGAAAACCCAGAGCCGCGCTGTCCCTGCGTCCTCCTGCTGGACACCTCCGGCTCCATGCAAGGCGCACCCATAGATGCCTTGAATGAGGGGCTGGAAATTTTTAGGAATGACCTAATTAAAGACGAACTAGCTAAAAAGCGAGTCGAAGTCGCGATTATTTCATTTGACAATCATATCAAGGTCGTGCAAGACTTCGTGACCGCCGACCAGTTCGAGACGCCACTGCTGACAGCTCAAGGACAAACCCACATGGGCGCAGGGATTCAGCTAGCATTAGATACCATTGCGGCCCGCAAATCCGAATACCGCAACAACGGCATTACCTACTACCGCCCGTGGGTATTTATGATTACCGACGGCGAACCTCAAGGTGAATCAGACGATGTTGTGGAAATAGCAGCACAGCGGATTAAAGAGGAAGAAATTAATAAGCGCGTGGCATTTTTTGCAGTCGGAGTGGAAGGTGCTAATATCACCCGTCTGGCGCAAATTGTCGAGCGCACGCCTGTAAAGTTGAGAGGACTAGACTTTAGAGAGATGTTCATCTGGCTTTCGGCTAGTATGCAGAGGGTTTCTCACTCAAAAATTGATGAACAAGTAGCACTGCCACCACCCGGATGGGGAACTGTTTAGGTATTAGTCATTAGTCCTTAGTCATTGGTCATTGGTCATTAGTCATTAGTCATTAGTCATTGGTCATTAGTAAGAGTGCCGTGTCCCTACGGCACTGTCGTGTCCCTAGAATGGCTAGTACCTACGAACCCAGAAAAGTGCTGTAATTAGGGATAAATAAACCCGTTCAGACTTTGCAGAGTTGTGAATTTACGAAGTTTTGAGTTAAAGAGTTATTAATGCAGAATTCATCCTTTAATTGGCAAGTTGTAGCGGCATCGGTGATAGGTACGAGCCACGAAAAAAGATCGCAGCCTTGTCAAGATGCCCACTGCTGGCGTCTCTTGCCAAACGGTGTTTTAGCGGCAGCGGTTGCCGATGGTGCGGGTTCCGCAGCACTCGCAGAAGTTGGAGCAAAAATTGCTGTGGAAGCGGTTGTTGAAACGATTTGCCAGCAACAGGAAAGGCTGCCTGAAAATGACGATGAATGGCAGGTATTCTTGACAGCATCACTGCAAGTTGCGCGGGCACAGGTGGAAGCTGAAGCGGCAGTGCGGGAAGTGGCGGCGAGAGATTTAGCCTGCACTTTAATTGCGGTTGTTGCTACGCCGGAATTAATCGCAGTTGCTCAAATCGGCGACGGTGCGGCGGTAGCAGGTGATAGTGCAGGAAATGCGATCGCCCTGACTGTACCTCCCTGCGGCGAATACATCAACGAAACTATCTTTTTGATTTCGCCGAATGCGATAGAAACAGCGCAATTTCAGGTACTGCGGGAAAAACTGCGACACTTGGCCGTTTTTTCCGACGGCTTGCAAATGCTAGCCCTCAAAATCCCGGAAGGCACGCCGCACGGGCCGTTTTTTGCGCCTTTGTTTCGGTTTTCTGGCGAGTGGAAAGAAGAGGAAGATGCGAAACAACAGTTAGAGTCATTTTTGCGATCGCCCCGTGTTTCCGAACGCACCGATGATGACTTAACATTATTGTTAGCAACTTTTTCGAGTTCGGAGGCACAGGAAAATTAAAAATAGACATTTTGATAGACATTTTGCCAAAGCCAACACCCCTCTGCGTGGATTGGCGTTGATTTGCGATTAAAAATTTCCGATTCTGAATTTTGCAACAAGTCTAATGCGTTCAACCTCATCAGCGGTGAAAATTTGGCGCGGTTCTATAATAAAATCGAGGTGTCAACAATTCTGCTTTAGTTTGTACAGTAGGTCGTCATTTGCAAGCACAAGAGATTAAGGATCAGCTCAACTCCCTAATTAGCGACGCAGATCTAATAGATCCGAGTTTGGCGAGAAGATTGGATGAAATCAATCGCTGGGTGAAAGATATTAAACCCGGTTCGCTAACGGCTAAAAAATTTGTGATGGCTTTTTTGCTGCAGCTTATCCGAGATTCTCAGGTTTGGCTGGCAGTTCAATCTCTACCTTCGGAAAGAGAACAGGAAGCCGCGTTTGAGTTAATGACGCCGGGGGAAAGGTATTGGTATAGCTATCTATTTCCTAAATGGCTGAGCGAAAACGATCGCAAATTTTATATCTGGAAACAAAAACTCAAGGCCGGCAAATTCGATCCGGGTGATGATATCGTGATTCGTGCGATCGCAGCCCGAATTGTCGATCGCCAAGGCACTGTTTTGTATCGATATGTTGCAGATCTTTCTATGGCAACCGATTCGATCGTTAGCAGCCGCCAACAGCAGCCCCTCTGCATTCAAGTCACAACTCTTTCCGATGAATTCTCTGAACAAAAATATCAGAATTGGCAACAAACTCTTCAAGATTGGGGGATTGACAGAGGATTATTTTTAAGTTATGATAAAAACGATGCAAATTTCCTGAATCAGTTAGTTAACATTGCATTATATAATAGTGATAATTTGCCCGCAGGTCGTTACCTCAAGTTCCCGTAAATCAAGCATATCTGCTGCTGAGAATAGTTCGACTGCTAAAAACTTGGTGAAAAAAATTTGACTAACTCACCTATTGCACAATTTTCGACAAAGCCAAAAACCTAACCCCCAGACTGCTTCTGGAAAAGGGAAAACAGACCAAGCTTTTTCCTCTCCTTTTCTGTCTCCGGGAGGGGTTTGCCAGACACTGGCAAGAGGTGCTTGATACGAAGGCTAAGCAATGGGAACATTTACCGCAGCAATCAATCGGGTGAAATAACTAGCAACTCGGCCTAAATTGAATTGAGATTTGATTTAATTGCGGTGAAATTGTTGGAAATAAAATCTAATTACATCAAAATCAAATACTATGACAGTACAAGGTACACATACCGTTGAAAATAACTTGCAAAAAGTCTGGGAAGAACTGGAAGCAGCCAGAAAAATGCAGGATGAATGGATGAATTACGGGGTAGATTTTGTAGATTTGTATGTGGAAGATGCGGGCGGTGATTGGTTGGAAAAGTGGGGTAAATGTGAAGAAGAATTAGAGCTAATAAAAAATAAAAAGGTAGATATTGAAGCAGTCAAAGCAGCGATCGACATTCCCAGCTTTCAGCAGACAAAACTACTGGAAATTGCCTTAAATTGCCGTTATTCTACCAGCTATTACTCCGATCGCCCAGAGGAGTCTCCCGCTTGGCAAGAGGTTAAGTACAAACGGCTGTCACTCTTAGGGAGAGCGATTTTCGCTGCTGTTGTTAGCGATTACCTCTACCGCGAATATCCAGAACTCGATCCCGATGCTATCTCAACCTTAAAAGCTCGTTTAGCAGAACCTAAAAAACTTGCGGATTTTGCACAAAAATTAAAATTAAACGAACTCAGTTGGGGCGTATGGAATGGGAAAGAAACAGAAGAAAGCGAGTACAATAGAGTTTTTTCTGAGACTGGTGAAGCTTTGTTTGGCGCGATTTACTTGGAGTTTGATCGCGATTTTTTCCGTGGGGGAAACTGGCTGATTCAGCACTTGATTGAACCAAACGTTAGCCAGCATCTGGATCTCACTCAGGGGCGACAAATAGGGTCCGAAAACGAGGTGAAACGGCGGGAAATCCTGGGGGCGGATATTCTAGATGCGATCGCGATCGACTATTTGTACAACCGCTTTCCCGAACGCAACGCCAGCCAGCTAACTCGCTGGAAAAATATGTTAGTGGCCAAAGAGATTTTTCCCAAAGAGTTTAAGGCCAAATTAGGCGGTCATTACCTAGAGTTGGAAAGCAATTTCTCGCGTACCCGCGACTGGTTGGTGGATAACTTTATCAAAACCGCAGTTGACGAACTGCTAGAGGAAAGCGAAACTCAACCAGAATATGTGATTGACAGTGCGAACCCGGAATCGCTGCCAGAATTGGTCAGCCGGATTACAGACAAAAAGTGGAAAAATGAATTTGTGAGAGTTGTCAGCATTTTGCAACCTGCTGACGAACTTTTGCTGCTGATGCAACAAAAATTAGACAGTATGGTGGCTAAAGATGAAACTTTGCAGCAGTTGCTAATCTGGGCAAATCACAAGTCTCAGTTAGTGCAAAGGAATTTTAAACCAGTCGAAATTCGCGCTTTTTATGTAGCCTTAGTTTGCGTACTTGATTTGGCTTTGACTCGCGTCCTCGATCCGAGTCTGAAGTTTGATAGATCGAAAGTTTGTAAGTTGCGAAGTTGTTTGGCAAAGGCTGGCAAAAATGTAGAATTTGCAGATGCTAACGAGTCTCTGAAATTGGCTTTTGATAATGAGGATGTGGCGTGTATCTTGGTTGGCATTTGGGCGCTGGATATTGAACCAGAACTTAAACAATTGCTGGCACAATTTCAGACTGAGATGCCAGATTTGCAAAACTGGAAAAAGTGGCGCAAAGAGTGCGGTTGCACTTGGCTGGCAAAATTCAAAACTGCGATCGGCTACAATTTATATTTGGGCCCCCAACAGAAAACTTTGCTGCAACAGTATTATTATGCCCACAACTTGCTGGTGGAATGCCTCAACAGCGATAATTGTCAGGTGACACCGGCCGTCAGACAAAAAATTGAGGATAAAATGTTGTTATTATCGGTGGATTTGAAGCTGGTTCATATTTAATTTGGATAGCGCGGACGGGCGGGACGCCCATCCCACTAATGGATGGACGGGCGGGACGCCCATCCCACTAACAGCAACAGGGCTTACCGACTCCCACCCAAGAAATCGGGTTTTTTACCGAATCTGCGGGCTGCAATGCGTCTTTTGGTGAAAAACTCGGTCTCTCCTCACCCGTGCCTAAGTCATAAGAAGGGTAAGATTTAATGGGCAAGTCAAATTTATTAAGTGATGGCTTCCAAATCCTGTATCCCATAACGGAATTCTATGCAGTTGCAGCGCCAATTTAGCGGACAACTGATTGCGATCGACACCAAAACCGCGATCGCCAGTGGGGGTGAAGGTCGCATCTACCCGATCGCCCAAGACTCGTCCCTTGTAGCAAAAATCTACCACAAACCGACAGACGAAGACGGCGACAAACTCACAGTCATGTTCAGTATGCCGCCGGATGCACCGATCGCGGAACCGGGACACGCTTCCATTGCTTGGCCGATCGATTTGCTGCATACTGTCGGCGGGCGAGAAAAAATCGTCGGTTTTGTGATGCCGCGCGTCAACAAAGTGATGCCGGTACACACTTTCTACACTCCCAAAACCAGGCGCGAACAAAAACCGCTATTTAGCTATCTTTACCTCCACCGTACCGCCAGAAATCTCGCCTCGGCTGTAAATGCCCTCCACGTCAGGGGTTACGTCATCGGTGACGTAAACGAGTCGAACATTCTGGTCACGGATACGGCGTTGGTAACGCTGGTAGACACGGATTCGTTTCAAGTCCGCGATCCTTATACGGGTTACGTTTATCGGTGTCCCGTGGGGAAACCCGAGTTTACGCCGCCGGAGTTGCAGGGGCAGACTTTCCGCGATATTGATCGATCTCCAGAGCACGATTTGTTCGGTTTAGCGGTATTAATTTTTCAATTGCTGATGGAAGGTACGCATCCGTTTTCGGGAGTTTATCTCGGTAGCGATGAACCACCGTCTTTGGAAGCGAGAATTCGATCGGGCCATTTCCCTACAGGTACGAAACGGATTCCCTACCGCCCGATGCCCGCTGCGCCTCCTTTCGAGATGCTGCATCCCCGACTGCGGCAACTGTTTATCCGCTGTTTTGAGGAAGGGCACAGCAATCCTGCGGCGCGCCCGGATGCGAAAACTTGGGTGAATGCGATTCGGGAAGCCGAAGATGCTTTAGTAACTTGCAGCAGAAATAGTCAGCATAAATACGGAAATCATCTCAGTCGGTGCCCTTGGTGCGATCGGGCAAAACTCCTGAAAGGGCGCGATCCGTTTCCTTCGCGGCAAGCAATCAGCCACGGATTGCACTTGCAGCCCGCGAAAACCAAGCGTAAAAAGCCCCAACCACCGCCCGTCGTACCCCAGCCCGCAGTGCGTCGGCAACAGCCATCCACAGGGCTATCACGCCCAATCGGCCAGTACGCAGTGCCGTTGCTACCGATGCCGATGTCTTCTCGGAGTCGGACTCCTGCGCCTCAGCTTCCGGTGGGCAAGTTTGAGCGCATTTTTCAGGATGCTGCTTGGGGTGGTGTTTGGGGTAGTTTGTGTTTGGCGGCGATCGGGGGGATTTATTCGGCAATAGCTGAGGGCGGCAGTGCTATTTTGGGGGCGATTTTTGTTGGTTCGATCTGGGGCTGTTTTTTTGGGGTGATGTGGGGGGTTTTCACTTTGCCGCCGAATCAGATTTGGCGGAAGTGGGGCGGAGTTTTGGTGGGGGCGTCTTGGGGGGCTTTTTTATTGGCGGCGATCGGCGGTGCGGTGTTTGGCGCGATCAATAGCACTCCGGGAATCGGGGAGAGGATTTTGGCTGGGGCGGGGGTTGGTGCTCTCTGGGGCTGTGTTTGGGCAACTTTTCAGCCTCCTCTGGCGCTGCCAATGGGGAGGGTGTGGGGCCGGCGGGGAGGGTATTTGGGGGCGGTCTGGGGCTCGTTTGTGGGGACTCTGGCTGGTGTTTTTTTGGGGGCTGGGCTGGTGGTTTGGCAGCAATACGGTGTCCAGATGCGGCCGGTGAATGAGTTTGCTGGTTTGTTGCTGGGTGTGGCGATCGTGGCGGCTGGTGTGGGTTCTGTTGGGGGTGTGGTTTCTGGGGGTTTGTTGGGTTTTTGCGGGTTTGCGCCGAAGTTGCCGATTTCGTTTCAGCCTTCGGGTGTCAATGGTGGGAGTTTGGGGGCGATTTGGGGCAGTTTTTTGGGGACTTTTGCGGGTACTGTGTTGGGGGCGGGGGTGTCTGCGATGTTTCCGGCTGTTAACGCTGGGGTGCCGGTGGAGTTGGGGCCTGTGGCGGGGGCGATCGTGGGGGCTGGTTTGGGGGCAATTTGGGGGGTGGTTTCGGGTACTGTTTGGGGGGCTTTGGGGAAGTGGTGATTCGCTTGATGTCTGTTTTTGGGTGGAAAATGCGTCTATGCCTAGGTGTAAAAATCGAGGTGTTAAATTTTGGGGCTATAATGTATATGCTCTAAGGGTTAGAGGCACTTCAAGCTTAACAATGGTAGACGCAATCGCTGGAATCTATGCAGGACAAGGGTTTGATGGCTGTATGAAAAGTTGGGTATTGACACGTCGAAGGCTGAAATGGTACTTTTGTTTTATGCAGACGCAAATGAACCTTGAAAACCAAATACAGCAAAGCTTCTGGAACGGGCTGCCGCAATTAACCAAACTCCCTATCAGGGATTGAAACTGGCTTTTCTTCGATACTGCCGTCGGCATGGGTGATGCCGCAATTAACCAAACTCCCTATCAGGGATTGAAACGTTAATAAAAATGGCAGTGAAGCATTGTATCCCAAGAGCCGCAATTAACCAAACTCCCTATCAGGGATTGAAACTCAGGGGAGGATCTGCATTACAGCTACAATTTGAGCCGCAATTAACCAAACTCCCTATCAGGGATTGAAACGTGGTTGGCCGGACGCAGAAATTGATGCGCTCAAGGGCCGCAATTAACCAAACTCCCTATCAGGGATTGAAACCACTATCAATAAGTTGATTACTAAGGAAGGCTTGCCGCAATTAACCAAACTCCCTATCAGGGATTGAAACATGTAGCCGTAAGGATCATCATCTACTTCGATTTGCCGCAATTAACCAAACTCCCTATCAGGGATTGAAACTTAAGACACGATTGCCACAATTCAGTCCACTTAGCAGCCGCAATTAACCAAACTCCCTATCAGGGATTGAAACTTAAGTGCATAAAAACACCCCCAGACCTATCAACGCCGAGCCGCAATTAACCAAACTCCCTATCAGGGATTGAAACGAATCCGAATCGATTCGCGAATCGATTCGAGATGGCCGCAATTAACCAAACTCCCTATCAGGGATTGAAACGTTTACAGCCATCCAGATCAGGCTGTTACCCTTGCCGCAATTAACCAAACTCCCTATCAGGGATTGAAACTTTATCGAGAAGCAGCAAGTTTTTCATTTTGGCTCGCCGCAATTAACCAAACTCCCTATCAGGGATTGAAACTAAAAACTACATCAATTGTTGGTTTTCCCCTTTACATGCCGCAATTAACCAAACTCCCTATCAGGGATTGAAACCTGTTAGTCGAGCCTCAATCGCCTCGGTTGCTGGCCGCAATTAACCAAACTCCCTATCAGGGATTGAAACACATACACGGGTAGGTAACGGGTAGGTAACTTATGGCCGCAATTAACCAAACTCCCTATCAGGGATTGAAACACACCCGTCATCACCAGAAACTAGACTTTCTGATACGAGCCGCAATTAACCAAACTCCCTATCAGGGATTGAAACAGGTCAGCGAGCTGAATTTCAATTTCCTCCCGATCGGGCCGCAATTAACCAAACTCCCTATCAGGGATTGAAACGCGAGACAACAGATAGGCTACCATATATTTATCAGGCCGCAATTAACCAAACTCCCTATCAGGGATTGAAACAGAAAATCTACCAAAACTGGCAGCGTCCGATACCTGCCGCAATTAACCAAACTCCCTATCAGGGATTGAAACTTGCTTGTACACTGCGGCGCGGATTGCTGAGGCTTGCTCTATGCCGCAATTAACCAAACTCCCTATCAGGGATTGAAACCGAAACCCATTAGGTTTCGGTTTTCTCTGTACGCCGCAATTAACCAAACTCCCTATCAGGGATTGAAACTGAGACACCCCGCAAAATACGATCGGTGAATGCCGCAATTAACCAAACTCCCTATCAGGGATTGAAACGGAATTGTGGGGGGGAGTTTATGGTTGAACGCCGTGGGCCGCAATTAACCAAACTCCCTATCAGGGATTGAAACGGTGAAAGGAACGTGCGGACGTGGTTCTCGCTCAAGCCGCAATTAACCAAACTCCCTATCAGGGATTGAAACAAAAAGGCGCGTCAGCTCAGCGTCATCGCGAGCGTAGCCGCAATTAACCAAACTCCCTATCAGGGATTGAAACCGATTACAACGCTTGGAGCCTATAAATTATGCCACTTTCAGGCCGCAATTAACCAAACTCCCTATCAGGGATTGAAACAGTGTCGAGCGAGCGATAGGATTGCTTGCTGCCGACAGAGCCGCAATTAACCAAACTCCCTATCAGGGATTGAAACATTGTTTCCAATGCCCCGCGTCAACATATCAAAGCCGCAATTAACCAAACTCCCTATCAGGGATTGAAACTTTGAGGAAAGACTTGCCAAATGATATATTCAGCCGCAATTAACCAAACTCCCTATCAGGGATTGAAACAACCTACCTAATCCTTTTAACAAACCTGACTGGCCGGGCCGCCGCAATTAACCAAACTCCCTATCAGGGATTGAAACTACGACTTCTTGATTCTCAATCGATGTTCCAACCCAGCCGCAATTAACCAAACTCCCTATCAGGGATTGAAACAAGATCTTGATATTGAACAAGCAGAAAGGATGAACAAAGCCGCAATTAACCAAACTCCCTATCAGGGATTGAAACGTGGCTGCTGGATTGGTAGCCATTCAATTTCTAAAGCCGCAATTAACCAAACTCCCTATCAGGGATTGAAACGAGCACTCGAAGTGTAACCATAAAACCCATGGGGGCAAGGCCGCAATTAACCAAACTCCCTATCAGGGATTGAAACGATGTTTTTGGAAAAAGTTCGATTGAATCTCCTTTAGCCGCAATTAACCAAACTCCCTATCAGGGATTGAAACGAAATTGTCAGTGAATCGAACCGAGTCGAATCCGAAGCCGCAATTAACCAAACTCCCTATCAGGGATTGAAACGCCCCAACTCTTGACGGGCGGGCTTTACCAGAATGCCGCAATTAACCAAACTCCCTATCAGGGATTGAAACGGATGCCCTCGCAGTGGAACAACAATCATTCAAAGGCCGCAATTAACCAAACTCCCTATCAGGGATTGAAACTCATAATCGCCTTTGACTCCGACACCAAACCGGAAAGCCGCAATTAACCAAACTCCCTATCAGGGATTGAAACTAATAAATTTCGGTTCTTCCTTACTTACTATGCTAAATCAATAGTTAAAGGCGTAAAATCAATTTAACAAATATGTCAAAATGTAAAC